>JBEPXW010000041.1:0-8976 GCA_041641715.1 Pseudomonadota bacterium | reverse complement strand
GAGACCGCCACGGTCGCGTCGCCGTCGGCCACGGTCTCGAGCGCCTTCCACATCGAGCTGTCGCGCCCGTCGCGGAGCGCCTTCGACGGCTTCTCGGACATGGAGACGGTGTGGCTGGCATGGCGCACCTCGCAGCGGCCGACGAGGTCGGAGCGCCGGGCGAGCAACTCGCCCAGCTGCGTCTCGTCGCCATGCACGATGAAGCGGAGGTCGGGGTGGCCGGTGAGCGCATGAGCCATGCCGGTCAGGATCGCGCCCGGCCCGCGGTCACCCCCCATCGCGTCGATGGAAATCACCGTGCTCCGGCTCATGTCCCATTCCCCGGCGCGGGGGGCGGTCCCCCCTCATGCGTCCGGCGCCGCCGGCGCCGATCCGGCACGGGCTTACGCCACGTCCTCGTCGAGGTCGGTCTCCTCGACCTGTGCGACCACCTCGCGGCCGTTGTAATGCCCGCAGGCGCCGCAGACGTGGTGCGGCAGGCGCAGCTCGCCGCAGTTCGGACACTCGACGCTCGACCGCGGCTTGAGCGCGTCGTGCGCGCGGCGCATGTTGCGCTTGGACCGGGTCTTCCGGTTCTGCTGGACAGCCATTTCAAACCTCTATCCTGCTTGCCACCGGGCCCCGTCACAGCCGATCCGCGGGCCCGGACGCTCATCGGTTCCCGGCGCGATCACCGAGCGACGCGCTCTGGTCCGAACCTATCGGGGAAGCGAGACGCGGAAAATAAACTTTTTGCCCTCCGGGGCAAGAGTTTTTTCTGGCCGCTTCAAGGGTCCTCATGGCCGTCTCCGCCGCCTAGTTTCCGCTCTTCGCAGACTTCTGCCGCAGTGCGGCGAGCCCCGCGAACGGGCGCACGTCCGCGTCCTCGAGCGGCGTCACGCCGGGCCCGGCGAAGGTGGCGCGCTCGAGCGCCGCGCCCTCGGCGCGCGGATAGGGGTCGAGCATCAGCACGAGGCTCTCGACCGCCAGCGCCGCGGGGTCGATCGCGTTGGTGAACGTGTCGGGCTCGTCCTCCTCGTCCGGCGCCACGGTCACCTCGGACACGGGCGCGATCTCGTCGGCCGGCATGTAGCGGCGCGTGATCTCGGCGTCGTGGTGGATCGCGACCGGCTCGAGCGAGACGACGCAAGTCTGCTCGAGCGCCGCCACCAAGCGGCCACGGACCTCCCAGTCCTCCTCGCCGACCGCCGCAACTGTGCCCTCGAAGCTCAGCCGCTCGACGTGCGGGAGGCCGAGGAAGCGCGCCAGGTCGGCCAGCTCCTCCGGATCGGCCTCGATGCTGAAGGGCGTCTCGCGCCGGCGGCTCAGTCGGCGCACGGGGATCGGCCGCGAGAAGGGCGCGCGCGACCGCCCGGCTGGCTCGTCTCCGCTCATGCTCCGCTCATCGGTCACTGGCCCTCATATATGTGCCGATCCACGAAACGGAACGGCGGCCGCGTTTCCTCCGGGCCTCGTGCGGCTTGAATCTAGCCTATCCGCGGGGTAGGGGAAACACGGGAGATGATCAGGGGAGCCCGGCCATGAGGCGTGTGAACGGTGTTGTTCTGGCGGTGGTTTTCGCCGGCGTGCTGAGCGGCTGCGAGCCGTTGGTCGAAAGCCACGGCTACACGCCGGACGACGCGCTGCTCGCCGAGATCTCTGTCGGCCAGGACACGCGCGATACCGTCGCCGAGAAGATCGGCCGCCCGATCACCGCCAGCACCTTCGACGACGACGGCTGGTACTACGTCTCCTCGACGATGCAGCAATACCTCTACCACGCGCCGAAGGTCGTAGACCGCCGCATCGTGGCGGTCACCTTCGACGAGAACGACGTGGTGACGGACGTGAGTACCTACGGCGTCGAGGACGGGCGCATCATCGATCTCGCCACGCAGACGACGCCGACGCACGGGCGCGAGCTGACCATCCTGCAGCAGGTGCTCGGCAATCTCGGCCGCATCACCGCCGAGGACGTGGTCGAGCAGCAGTAGCGCCGCGCCGGCGCGGGCCGCGTCAGGCCCGCGCCGTCCGCTCGGTCAGCATGAGCCAGATCAGCGCGCCCGAGGCCAGCGCCAGGAGCGGGATCATGGCGAGGTTCACCGCCTCCCAGCCGATCTGCGACATCAGCACGCCCGAGCTGAATGAGGCGACCGTCACCAGGCCCATGACGAGGAAGTCGTTGAGCCCCTGCACGCGGGCGCGCTCCTCCGGCAGGTGAGCGCCGGCGAGCATGCTGGTGGCGCCGATGAAGCCGAGGTTCCAGCCGACGCCGACCAGCGCCAGCGCGACGTTGAAGTGGATGAGCTGGATGCCCGAGAGCGCCACCAGCGCCCCGGCGGCGAGCAGCGCGAGCCCCGCGGCGATCACCCGCGGCGAGCGGTAGCGCGCGATCAGCGGCCCCGTCGCGAAGCTTGGAAGGTACATGGCGAGGACGTGGACGCGCACCACCCCCGCCGCGTCGTCCGTCACGAAGCCGCAGGCGACCATGGCGAGCGGCGTCGAGGTCATCACCAGGTTCATCAGGGCGTAGGCCACCATGGCGCAGAGCATGGCGACGATAACGCGCGGCTCGGCCAGGATCTCGCGCCAGGGCCGGCCGGCGCGCTCGCCCTTCGGCCGGCGGGCCGGGCGCGGAATGTCGAGGAAGAGGAGCGGGATCACGCCCAGGATGTTGAGCACGATCATCGCCCGGTAAGCGCCTGCATAGGGAATGGGCTCGAGCCAGTCGCGGAACCAGACGACGAGCTCCGGCCCCAGCACCGCCGAGACCAGCCCGCCGGCCATTACCCAGGCGATCGCCTTGCCCCGGAAGGCGCGCGAGGCCATGTCGGCGGCGGCGAAGCGGTAGAAGTTGTGCGCGGCGAAGTAGACGCCGGTGGCCAGCGCTCCGGCGAGGAGCATCACGAAGCTCCGCTCGATGATCGCCTGCGCTGCCAGCGCGCCGCCGAGCGCGCCCGCCGCGGCCCCGAGAAGGAAGCCCGTGCGCCGCCCCCACCGACCCATGATCGCGGAGACGACCGGGGCCGACAGCATGGCGCCGAGGACGATCATCGAGATCGGCACCGTCGCCAGCGCCTTGCTCGGGGCCAGGAGGTCTCCGGCCAGCCCGCCGAGGATGAAGTGCACGGGCATCTGCGCGCCCAGAACGGCCTGCCCCCAGACGAGAATCGGCACCGCGCGGCGGGCGCGGGCGTCGTCGGCCTGTTCCTCGAGGGCTGCGTCGGTCATGGCGGGCGGATGACTATGGGGCGAGCGTGTGCGTGACAACGTTAAAAAACGTGGAATCGGCGTGGAATATTATCGCACCGCCGCCCGCCGGCGCGGCGGAAGAGCGCACGGGCGGCGGCCGGGGCCCGGCGCGATCAGAGCGGCGTGACGCGGAGCCGCACCCCGGGGTCGGGCCTGAGCGTCATGGACATGGTCGGCAGCGGCTGCGGCCCGTCGCCCGGCGCGAAGCGGAAACGGGCGAGCACGGTCGTCAGGATGATGTGCGCCTGCATCATCGCGAAGTTCGCCCCGACGCAGATGCGCGGACCGGCGCCGAAGGGAATGTGCAGGTAGCGCTCGCGGTTCTGCACCCGCTCGGGCGCGAAGTTGTCGGGGTCGAAGGCGTCAGGGTCGTCCCACCACATGCGGTGGCGGTGCAGCGCATAGATCGGCAGGAAGAGGATGTCGTTCGGTCTGACCTCGCGCCCGGCGAGGACGTCGTGCTCGAGCACGTTTCGCGCGAGCAGCCCGACCGGGGGGTAGAGCCGCATGGCCTCGTCGATCACCTGCCGGACATATGGCGCGTTGGCAACGTGCTCGGCCCCGGCGGCCGGCGCGCCCTCGAGGGCCGCCAGCGCCTGCTCGCGCGCCCGCTCCTGCACCTCCTGGTCCCCGGCGAGCAGCAGCAGCGCCCAGGAGAGGGCCAGCGCCGTGGTCTCGTGGCCGGCGACGATGAAGAACTGCATGTTGTGCAGCAGCTCCTCGGGCGTCATGCGGCGCCCGGTCTCGGCGTCCTCGGCCTTCAGCATGTGGTCGAGCAGGTCGTCCGCCTTGCCGGTGGCCTGCGCCCGGCGGTCCTCGATGGCGCGGGCCACCATGGCGTGCATGGTCTTCACCGAGCCGCGGCCGAGAAGCTGACCGGGGCGCGGCACCCAGTCGGGGACGTGCAGAAAGTCGAAGAGCGAGGCGCGGCCGATGGTCTCGAAGTAGCGCGTGATGGCGGCGCCGTAGACCTCGGCGTCGAAGTGCTCTCGGCCCGATAGCGCCACCTCGCAGATCACGTCGAAGGTGGCGGAGAGCATCTCGGAGACCATCTCGGCCTCCGGCGCTCGGGCGAGACGCTCGCAGGCGCGCTCGGCCGTGGCGGTCATGACGGGGGCGAGGGCGGTGACATTGCGTTGCTTGAAGACGGGCGTGACGGCGCGGCGCTGGAACTTCCACTCCTCGCCCTCGAGCGTGAAGAGGCTGTCGCCGACGGCAGGGCGGAGCATTCGAAGCATCACCTCCGACTTCGGGTAGTTCGGCTGGTTGTCGAGAAAGATCCGCTTCAGCGCGCCGGGGTCCTGCACCATGTGCCAGCGGGTCCCGAGCCGGCCCGAGACCATGGGCTGGATGAAGGCGAGCTCGGGGATGATCTCGAGCACGTTGCGCTGCGCGGCGCGCAGCGACTGCAGCATGTTGAGCGGCCGTCGGGTCGGCTCGATTCGGGGCGGGACGTAGTTCATGGGGGAAACGTAGGCGAGCGGGCGGCGCGGGGAAAGCGTGCGGGGCGCTGTCATGTATCGGGCCGGTGCGTGCACCCAGGCATTGCCACAAACGACGCGGGGCATGTCCCGGATTGACCGGGGCATTCGGCGGGGCGATCGGCGACGGCTTCTGCAGCGTCGGGTCGAGCCCGGTAATGACGGATTCCGGCCCGGGAGGCGAGAAGGCCGACGATTATCTGCCATGAACATCGTGCAAAGCGTTTCTGTAACAATTTCAATAAGGTGGGTGGGCGTCCAAATTTGGACACCACGCTGCCTCAGCGCGGCTCCATCTCTTCGGCGCGGGCTTCGCGGGCCATGTGGTCGAGCACGGCGTTGACGAACTTCGCCTCCTTGCCCTCGGTGAAGAAGGCCTTCGCGATGTCCACGTACTCGCCGATGACTACGCGCGGCGGGATGTCGGGCCGGGCCGTAATCTCGTAGCCGGCGGCGCGGAAAAGGGCGCGCAGCGTCGCGTCGATCCGGCCGAGCGGCCACTTCGCCACCAGCGCCCGGTTGGTGAGCTGGTCGATGGCAACCTGGTCGGCGACGACGCCCTCGAGGATCTCGCGGAAGAAGCCGATATCGGCCTCGCGGTAGTGCGCGCCCTCGATCTCGGCGCCGAGGCGGTGGGTCTCGAACTCCTCGCGCACGGTCCGCCAGTCAGTGTCGGCGACCTCCATCTGGTAGAGCGCCTGCACCGCCGCCAGCCGGGCGGCCGAGCGCGCCAGCCGCGCCTCCATGTGGGGCCTGATCGCCATGTCAGGTCCGCGTCTTCCGCGCGCCCGACCCGGCCAGCCGAAAGTCGTCGTCGCCGGCGGGCGGGGCAGGGCGCTCGCCCGCGCCGCGGAAGCGCCGTGCGAGGGCCACGAGATGCAGCGCCGCCGCCGCGGCGCCGCCGCCCTTGTCCATGCCCTTCGGATCGGCGCGCGCCTCGGCCTGAGCCGTGTTCTCGACCGTGAGGATGCCGTTGCCGATGGCGAGGCCGCGCTCGACGCCGAGGAGCGTCAGGCCCCGGGCGCTCTCGTTGCAGACAAGTTCGTAATGCGTCGTCTCGCCCCGGATCACGCAGCCGAGCGCCACGTAGCCGTCCCACGCGCCGGTCTCGGCGGCGAGGCGGATGGCGACCGGCACCTCGAGCGAGCCCGGCACCTCGATCAGCTCGTGCCGGGCGCCGGCGGACTCCAGCACGGCCTGCGCCCCGGCGATCAGGTTGTCGGCGATCGACCGGTAGAACGGCGCCGCGACCAGCAGCACGCGCGGCGCCGGCGAGAGCGTCGGCAGGGGGAGCGCGCCCTGTCGCTCGGCCATGTCAGTGCCCCCGCTTCGGGATCGGCCGGGTGCCGACGATGGAGATACCGTATCCCTCGAGCCCCACCACCTTCGGCGCGGGCGAGTTCGTGAGAAGCTCCAGCTCGCGCACACCGAGCGCGTGCAGGATCTGCGCGCCCACCCCGTACTGGCGGAGCTGGCGCGGCGAGGCGCCCGTCCCGCGCAGCTTCGCGGAGAGGGCGCTCGGCGACATGTCGCGCAGGATCACCAGCGCGCCACGGCCCTCCGCCGCGATGGCGGCCATAGAGTCGGGCACCTGCTCGAAGCGCTCGGGATGCAGCGCCAGCACGTCGTCGAGCGGGTCGAGCACGTGCATCCTGACGAGCACCGGCCCGTCCGCCTCGATGTCGCCCTTGACGAGCGCCAGATGCTCGGCCCCGTCGGGCTGATCCTCGAAAACGCGGATCTCCCACTCGCCGCCGATCATGGAGGTGATGCTGTCGGCGGCTGTCTCGCGCACGAGGTTGTCGTAGCGCAGCCGATAGGCAATCAGATCCGAGATCGTGCCGATCTTCAGATTGTGCCGCTGGGCGAAGGCGACGAGGTCCGGCAGCCGGGCCATGGTACCGTCGTCATTCATAATCTCGCAGATCACCGCGGCCGGGATCAGCCCGGCCAGCCGCGCGATGTCGACGGCCGCCTCGGTATGCCCGGCGCGGACCAGCACGCCGCCCTCGCGCGCACGCAGCGGAAAGACGTGGCCCGGCGTTGCGATGTCGCCGGGGCCGGAATGCGGGTCGATCGCCACCGCGATGGTATGCGCCCGGTCATGCGCCGAGATGCCGGTAGTCACGCCCTCTCGCGCTTCGATCGACACGGTGAAGGCGGTCTCGTGGCGCGACTGGTTGGAAGGCGCCATCAAGGGCAGGCCGAGCGAGTCGATCCGCTCGCCCTCCATGGCGAGGCAGATCAGCCCGCGCCCGTGCTTGGCCATGAAGTTGACCGTGTCGGGTCCGGCCATCTGCGCGGGGATGATGAGGTCGCCCTCGTTCTCGCGCTCCTTGTGGTCGACGAGCAGGAACATGCGCCCGTTGCGCGCCTCCTGGATGATCTCGGCGACGGAGGAGATGCAGTCGCTGTAGTCGGTCTCGGCCATGTCCCAGCCCGGGCCTCAGCCCGCGATCTCGTGGAGCCGCGCGACATAGCGCGCGAGGAGGTCGATTTCCAGGTTCACCCGCGTGCCCTTGCCGGCGCCCTGCAGGTTCGTCACCGCCCATGTGTGGGGGATGATGTTGACGCCGAATTCCGCGCCGTCCACCTCGTTCACCGTCAGCGAGATGCCGTCGAGCGCGATCGAGCCCTTGGAAGCGATGAACTTCGCCAGCGCGTCGGGCGCGCGCACGGTCAGGCGGTGGCTGTCGCCCTCGGCGCGGACGTCGACGATCTCGCCGACGCCGTCGATATGGCCGGAGAGAATGTGGCCGCCGAGCTCCTCGCCGATTCTGAGCGCGGGCTCGAGGTTGACAGGGGTGCCCTCGCGCCAGTCGCCGAGCGTGGTCCTGTCCTTGGTCTCGGCCGAGGCCGAGGCCTCGAACCAGCTCCGCCCCTCCTCGCGGCCGGCCTCGATCACCGTCAGGCAGATGCCGTTGCAGGCGATGGAGGCGCCGGGCTCGATGGTCTCGGCCGGACGGTCGCAGGCAATCCTGAGATAGGTGTCGCCGGCGTCCCGGCGGGAGACGATCGTGCCGAGCTCGCGAATGATTCCGGTGAACATGGCTCCGTCCTGACCTGTCCGCGCACCGCGCGGGTCTCGCCTGCGCGCGAGCGATACCGGATGGGGCCGCGCCCGGCAAGGCGCGCGGCCGCATAAGCCGATCATTAACCGTCCACGTGCTAGCCCTTCGCGCCGAGCAGGGAATGCGGGCACAGGGGAACGGGCGGCGATGAGCGACGGACAGGGGCGCGTCTTCCTATTCCTCCAGGGGCCGCACGGACCGTTCTTCCGTCGCCTCGCCGCCCGTCTTGGCGCAATAGGCGTCACGGTGCGGCGGCTGGCGTTCAACGCCGCCGACGAGGCCGAGTGGGCGCGCGCGGGGCCGCTCGAGCGCTACACCGGGGATTTCGCCGGGTATTCCGCCTGGCTCCAGGCCCACATCGTCGATCATGGCGTCACGGACATCGTTCTCTACGGCGACAGCCGGCCCGAGCACGCCATGGCGATCGCCGTCGCCTGGCCCATGGGCGTGACGTGCCACTGCCTCGAGGAGGGCTACCTCCGCCCGCACTGGGTGACCTACGAGCGGTGGGGCAACAACGGCAACTCGCCGCTGAACGCGATCCCGCTCGAGGCCATGTCCGCCTCCGTCGGGCCGTTCGCCTCCGTGGCCCCGCCGCCGCCGGATGGCTGGGGCGCGCAGCGACCGCATCTCTGGTACTCGGCGCTCCATCACGCGCGCCTGCTGCTGCCGTCGCGCCGCTATGGCCGCCACTGCAACCGGCGGGGCACGAGCCTCTGGCGCGAGGCGGGCCACTACCTGCGCCGGGCCGCGGGGCTGCCGATCCGCCGGGCGGTCCACCGCCGGCACCTGAGCGGGCTTCTGGGCGGCGGGCGGCCCTATCACCTCGTGTTGCTGCAGCTCTCCTTCGACGCCTCGATGCAGACCTACTCCGGCTATCGCAGTTCGGCGGAGTTCGTCGCCGAGTGCATCGCCGCCTTCGCGCGGGGCGCGCCGCCAGGCGAGGTGCTGGCGTTCAAGTCGCATCCCTTCGAGGACGGGCGGGAGCGGCTCGACCGCGTGATCGCGCGCGAGGCCGCGCGCCACGGCATCGCGGAGCGGGTGGTGTTTCTCGACGGCGGCACGGGCCTCGGGGACCTGCTCGACGGCGCGAGATCGGTGGCGACCGTCAACTCGACAGGCGCGCAGCAGGCGCTCTGCCGCGGGCTCCCCGTGGCGGCACTCGGACGGGCGGTCTACGTGCGACCGGGTCT
>JBEPXW010000040.1:0-9117 GCA_041641715.1 Pseudomonadota bacterium | reverse complement strand
CTGCCCGCTGATTGTCTCGTGCATCGTGAACTGGATGATCATGAAGATCGAAAGCACGAACATCAGTATCAGCAGGAGCGCCGTCAGCGCGTCCACAAAGCCGGGCCACGTGTTCGCCTCGGGCCGTCCTCCTCCGCGACGTGAAAAGGCCATCAGCCTCTCCCGGGCGGCCGCGTGCGGTTGTCGATGAGGTTGATCAGCGCACGGATCTCGGCGCGGAGCGCGGCGGTCGACTCGCGCCGGCCGGTGACAATGTCATGGGCAATCTCGCGCAGCTGCATGTCCACGTTCTGGAGGTGGGCCTGCATGTCGCCGTCCGTGCGCTGGCCTCCCTGCTGCGCTTTGACCGGGGCGGCACCCCTGCCGCTCCGCTCGATCGCCTGCGCCAGAGCCTGCTGGGTCGAGGCGATCGTCTCGCTCGAGGACTCGATCCGCTTCAGCACCGTGAGCGTGGCATGGTCGCGGCCCGACTGCAATTCCCGCGCTTCGCGCATCTCGCGCACGAGCTGGGCGACCAGCGAGCGCTCCTTGTCGATCTGGCCCGCCATCTCGGCGACGATGTCGGCGGCCTTGCCGAGGCGCTGTTCGGAGTCGAGGCGCGCCTCCTCCGCCTTCCGGGCGAAGCCGGTGGTCATCTCGAGCCCCTCATCAATCCGCTCGAGCAGCGCGACAAGTGCGGTTTCGGGGCTGTCGCCCTCGCCGATCAGGCCGAGGCGGGTGAAGGAGGAGAGCCACTCCTCAAGCTCGCGATAGAAGCGGTTCTGCCCGTGACCGACGAAGAGCTCGAGGAGCCCAACCACCAGCGAGCCGGCAAGGCCGAGCAGCGACGAAGCAAAGGCCGTTCCCATGCCGCCGAGCTGGTCCTCGAGCCCGCCCATCAGCCGCTCGAACACGTCGCCCGTGGTCTCCTGCCCCTCCTGCGGCGCAAGCGAGCGGATGGTGTCGACCACCGCCGGCACCGTGATCGAGAGACCCCAAAAGGTGCCGAGGAGGCCGAGGAAGATCAGCAGGCTTGTGATGTAGCGCGTGATGTCGCGCATCTCATCGAGCCGGTCCGAGATGCTGTCGAGCACCGTGCGGGTCGAGGACGCCCCCATGCGCTGCTGGACCTTCCCCTCGCGCATCATCGGCGCCATAGCGGCGAGAATCCAGGGCGGACGGACGTATTCGTGGCCCTTGTAGCCCTGCTGCAGGTTCTTGAGCCAGTTGGTCGCGACGATCAGCTGGTACATCTGCCAGAAGGTCGCGAGCACGCCGAGCACGAAGACGCCGATGATGACGCCGTTGAGGTAGACGTTGGCGTAGAAGACCGACTCGATCTGGCGTCCGAGCACCGTCGCGCCGATGCCGACAAGCACCAGCACGAACAGCATCAGGATGATTTGCCGGGTTGGCTGAGTGAAATCGACCTGCTGGCCGTCCTTTGGGCTCATCCGCCTGCCTCGCTCCGCGTTTTACACAGATTACGCAGATTTACACCCATTTCCACCCGCAACCACCAGATTTGGGGTTGTCCTGTCGGAAAAACTGCACCCTGTGGCCTGTGAATCGCGCCAAATCTGGACCTCGTGCCGGGCGGGCGCTACGGCTAGTGTCCCGAACGGGCGGCCGCGCCGGCGCCCGGCGATGTATCTCATTGCCTGAAGAGGGAGTGGAAAAACATGCTGATCGGCTGCCCGAAGGAGATCAAGGCCCAGGAATACCGGATCGGCATGACGCCCGCCGCGGTGCGGGAGGCGGTGGCGCATGGGCACGAGGTCCTGATCGAGGCGGGCGCCGGCGTCGGCGCGGGTTTTCCGGACGCCGACTACGAGGCGGCCGGCGCGCGGCTGACCGACGGCCCCGACCCCATCTTCGCCGAGGCCGAGCTCATCGTGAAGGTCAAGGAGCCGCAGGCCGGCGAGCGGAAGAAGCTTGGCGAGGGACAGGTCCTCTTCACTTATCTTCACCTCGCGCCGGACCCGGACCAGACCCGCGACCTGCTCGACTCGGGCTGCACCGCCATCGCCTACGAGACGGTGACAGACGCCCGCGGCGGCCTGCCGTTGCTCGCGCCCATGTCAGAGGTCGCGGGGCGCCTCGCACCGCAGATGGGCGCCTGGGCGCTGCAGAAGGCGAATGGCGGGCGCGGCGTGCTGATGGGCGGCGTGCCCGGCGTCGCCCCGGCGGATGTCGTGGTCATCGGTGGCGGCGTCGTCGGCTCCTACGCGGCGCGCGTCGCGGCGGGCATGGGGGCGAATGTCTCGGTCCTGGACCGCTCGCTCGACCGGCTGCGTTACCTGGACGAGGTGTTCGAGGGGCGCTTCCGCACCTACCACGCGTCGAAAGCGCTGACCGAGGAACTGGTTCTCCGGGCCGACATGGTGATCGGCGCCGTCCTCATCCCGGGCGCCGCGGCGCCGAAGCTGGTGACGCGCGCCCAGCTCCCGGAGATGCGGCCGGGCGCGGCCATCGTCGACGTCGCCATCGACCAGGGCGGCTGCTTCGAGACCTCGCGCGCGACCACCCATGACGCGCCGATTTACGAGGTCGACGGCATCGTGCATTACTGCGTTGCCAACATGCCCGGCGCCGTGCCGCGCTCCGCCACCATCGCGCTCGGCAACGCCACCCTCCCCTTCCTGCTGGCGCTCGCCGACAAGGGCTGGCGCGAGGCCTGCCGGGACGACCCGGACCTGCTGGCGGGGCTCAACGTCCATGCCGGGCATCTCACCAACTACGCGGTCGGCCAGGCGCTCGGCATCGACGTGCTGTCGACCAAGCTGGCGCTGAGCGCCTGAGGGACACCCATGGGACAGGCCGACTCCATCGTCCACGTCGACAACGACGAGGTCCGGGTCACCGAGTGGCGGTTCCGCCCCGGCGACGCCACCGGCTGGCACCGGCACGGCTATGACTACGTGATCGTGCCCGTGATCGGCGGCTCGGTCGAGATGGTCGGGGCGGACGGGGCCCGCACGCCGGTGACGATGGAGCCGGGCCGGTCATACCACCGCCCGGCGGGCGTCGAGCACGACGTGGTCAACGGGCCGGACGGCGAGCTCCGCTTCGTCGAGGTGGAACTCAAGCATCGGCCGGGCTAAGGCCGGGGTCACGGCACAGTGGCTGTGGTGGCGCGGCAAGCGTCCAAATTTGGACACGGCGTAACTCGTTGATTTCACAATAAGTCTGAGATGGACATTTTTATGGTTAACGACCTGCCAAGGGCGAAAGCGGGCCGGGCTACTCCGCCAGGAGCTTCCGGAAGCCCTCGTACACCTCGGCATTGGCGGCAACGACGTCGCCGGTCTCGAGCACCTCGCCGCCGGTGAACGAGCCGGAGAACCCGCCCGCCTCGCGCACGAGGCAAAGCCCCGCGGCGATGTCCCAGGCGCTGAGCCCGCGCTCCCAGAACCCGTCGTAGCGCCCGGCCGCGACATAGGCGAGGTCGAGCGAGGCCGCGCCGAAACGCCTGAGGCCCGCCGAGCGCGGCAGCACCTTCGCCATGTCGCCGAGCGTCGCCTTCAGGTTCGGGTTCGCCCCCCAGGGCAGCCCCGTCGCGAACAGCATCGCACCCATGTCGCGCCGCGCGGAAACCCTGATCCGGCGGTCGTTCAGCCAGGCCCCGGCGCCCTTCTCGGCGGTGAACATCTCGTCCTTAATGGGGTCGTAGATCACGCCGGCGACGATCTCGCCCTTGTGCTCGAGCGCGATCGAGACCGCCCAGTGGGGCAGGCCGTGGAGAAAGTTCGAGGTGCCGTCGAGCGGATCGACGATCCAGCGGCGCGTCGGGTCCCTGCCCGGCTCCGGCGCCGATTCTTCGGCGAGCCAGCCATAGGCGGGCCGCGCGCCCATCAGTTGCTCGCGAATGACCGCCTCGGCCTTGTGGTCGGCGGCCGTCACGAAGTCGCCGGCGCCCTTCACCGAGACCTGGAGCTGCTCGACCTCGCCGAAGTCGCGCACGAGGCCACGGGCGGCCTTGCGCGCCGCCTTGATCATGACGTTGAGATTGGCGGAGGCGGTTGCCACCTCAGTTGCGCTCCAGGTCAGGCCCGCTCGACATACTCGCCCGTCTCGGTCGAGACGACGATCTCCGTGCCCTCGCCGACAAATGGCGGCACCATGACGCGCACGCCGTTGTCGAGGACGGCGGGCTTGTAGGAGGAGGTCGCGGTCTGGCCCTTCACCACCGGCTCGGTGTCGGTGACGGTGCAGGTGACCTTCTCGGGCAGCGTGACCGAGAGCGCCTCGTCCTCATAGTACTCGATGGTCACCGTCATGCCGTCCTGCAGGAACGGGCGGCGGTCACCCAGGATCTCGGCGGGCAGCTCGATCTGCTCGAAGGTTTCCGCGTCCATGAAGACGAGCATGTCGTCCTGCTGGTAAAGGAACTGCTGGTCGCGTTGCTCGAGGCGCACGCGCTCGATCTTGTCCTCGGAGCGGAAGCGCTCGTTAAGCTTGCGGCCGTCGCGCAGGTTCCTGAGCTCGACCTGGGCGAAGGCGCCGCCCTTGCCGGGCTTCACGTGGTTGGTCTTGACGGCGACCCAGAGCCCGCCGTCGTGCTCGAGGATATTGCCGGGACGGATCTCGTTGCCGCTGATCTTGGGCATCCTGGTTACCTTCGGGATGGGTCCGGGGCCGGAAATTCGCGGCGGGGTATACAGGCGGCGCGGCGGGGTGACAAGGGCGGGAGGCTCGGCGAAGAGGTTCGCGCCCGGGCGGGGGGCGGCGGGGGCAAGTTCGCGGTCAGGACGGAAGCGGGTCCTTGCGGTGTCGGAGAACCGGGACGGCGGCCCCGGGACTTGACCCCGGTTCGTGAAACGGAGCTCTCCCGGAAACTTCCGAAACGTTCACGTCAAGGTTTCGGGAGTTACGTACAGAGAGCCATTGTACGCCGTACTGTGAAAAACGCGCAAGACGTGGACGCCCGGCTCGTCTTGCGAGACGTTCCGGATGGCCCCCGCGTTGTCCAGGTCAGCCGAGCAGCCGCGCCAGATGCTTCCGCAGCCTTCCGACCACGCCTTCGGACGCTGGCTCGGCGGCGGGCGAATGAAGGTCAAACTCGATCCACGCGCGCATTGCCGTGTTCGCTTCTTCGGGTTCGATCGCCCGCCAGTGTCCGAAGGACATCCTCCCGCCCATTCGTGCCGCCATATCGATCATGGCTGCATCGCCCCGGCTGGCAGAGATCGAGAGGCTCGTGGCGCCACGGCCGCGCGCCTGCTCCATGGCGCGGCGGACCAACTCGGTGCCCACACCGTGGCCGCGCCACGCCGGCTCCACGGTCACACCTGCCTCGGCGTGATCGTCGTGGTAGAAAATCTCGATCGCCCCACGCAGGACGCCGTGTTCGAACCAGCCGATAAACTCATGCTCGGGCCACTCGCGGTCGATATGCGCGCGTAATTCCTCAGGACCCGGAGCGTGGTCGAAACGATGCCGAAGGTCGAGCTCAGAGAGCCGCTCAAGGTGCTGCCGCAAGTGCCGCCGCTCGCGCCGCGTCAGCAGGCGGTAGCCGTTTCGCGCGAAGAATGTTCGAAACATGGTGCCACAAGAAGCCGCCGAGGTGTCCCACTGACAGTCTGGTCGAGATCGACGCCCTCGTTCTACAGAACTTGAAGCCGCAACGAAAAGGCGAAAGTTGGCGCGGGCCGGCAAATCCAAGATCCGGGTTTGGTCACCGGCCCCCGCACTTGTTGTTGCAGGCTGTACGGCCCGGGCGTGGCGGCGAGCGAGAATTCAAGCGCGGCCGTCCGTCATGCGCGGCGAAGCACGCCTCGACCCCATGCGCGCCGTAGGTTCGGCGCGCGCCATAGGCTGACATCAGCCTGCGCGCTTGGCGGGGGCTGGACGGCCTCGATCCGGCACCCACAGCGGATCGAAGTATCGAAGGCGGGCCCGCGATTCCGTCGCTTCACCAGCGTCTCATCGCACGACGTAGACCGAGCATTCGGCATGGGTCACGACGTGACTGGCCGTCGTTCCAAGGAGGTAATCCACCACCTTCGGATTCGCGGCCCCCATCACGATCAGGTCGGCGCCCTCGGCTTTTGCGGCGTCCATGATCTGCCGGTGGACCGAACCGATCAGGACCTTCGCAGTCACATCGACCTCGCCGGCCGGGTTCGCCTTGAGAAACTCGTCGAGCCTTTTTGTCCAGTAGGCTTCGGAGTCGGTTATTCTCAGGTTCCGCTCCATCTCGGGCGCGACGGTCACAACGATCAGGCGCGCGGCGTGAAATCGAGACAGCTCCAGCGCAGCCTCGTAGGCGCGGTTCGTGACCGCCGCGTGGCGCAGATTGATCGGGCAGAGAATCGTCTTGATACGTTCGGACATCGGCCGGCTTTCCTCCAATCGATTGAACCGCCCCGGGACTCCTCCCGAGCATCGAAGCGAATGATGCCGGATTTGCGGCGATCAGCCCTTCTTCGACCCGGATACCCTTCGGCGGCGGCGGCGACCCCCGGAAGAGCGCCCTCCGAGAAGGCCGGACACCGAACGTCAATGCGCCAGCAGCACGGGAACCGGAGAGGCTTCCAGGATATCCCGCGTGACGCCGCCGATGACGAATTCGCGAAACCTGGAATGGCCATAGGCCCCCATGACAAGCAGGTCGGCGTCCCGGTCGACAACCCGCTGACGAAGCACCTCGCTGACACTATGACGGGTCTGCGCGTGCGTGGCGACGTCTACGGCGATTCCATGCCTCGCCAGGAAGACTGCCAGATCGGCGCCGGGATCGCCTCCGGTTTCCGAGGGGTCGATTATGGCGATCTCGACATTGCTCGCCCGGCTTAGGATCGGTATTGCCCGGCGCACGGCGCGCAGTGCCTCGCGGTCGCCGTTCCATCCGATGACGACGGACCCGCCCGGCGCCTTGGGGATAGTCTCGGGGCAGACGAGAGCGGCCGCATCACCGTCGAAAAGACTGCCTTCGATGAGATTTACCGCCGCCTGGTGGGAGGTCGCCGCCCCCGGTTGACCAAGCACGACGAGATCCGAGAACCGCGCCAGACGCCCGAAAGCTCTGGGGAGGCCCGCATAGCTGCCGACAAGCGGCGTGGCGTCTCCCCTGATGCCGTGTCGCTCGACGAGCTCGCCGGCCTTTCGGGCAAGGGCCTCCGCCCTTTCTCTCGATTGCGCGAAGATCTCGGCCGTCTCGAGCCCCGGGAAGTCGCCGAAGGCCGACGGCGGGAAATCAGGCTCGCACCCCAATGCTGCGATCGTAAGATGCGCATCGAAGCGCCGGGTCAGTTCGATTGCGGCCGCGACATGGTTTTCCGGCTCCGACTCGCTATCCGTGCAGGTCAGAATGGACTTGTAGGGCATTGCGCATCCTCCCTCGGGATGCTTCGGCGGCGGATCGGTTGGTCCGAGCATACCCTAGCCGCAGTTTCTACTTAAGAGTCTTCCGGGGTCTAGCGATACGCTAGCCGGGAAGGCAAGTGTCCGGAAATGGATGAGACGCTGCCCGGACGTCACGACGGCCCGGGATGAAGCCGGACGTCGGTCATCGGTAACAGGAAGACCTGGACCTCGGGGAGCCGATAACCGCCCCGGGCGTCTCCCGCGCCTGCGCGCAGACCCCTGAGGACGTCGGCTGTTGCCGGCAACGCTCACGCCTCCACCACCGCCGCGGTCAGGTAGCCGCGCAGCCACTCCAGCGCTTCCGCGTCCAACCCGTGCCCCGTGCGGATCTCGCCCGCGTCCGAGGCGATCAGCAGCGCCGGGGCGCCCGCGAGGCGGCTGCGGGGCTGCGCCACCCGGATCTCCTCGATGGAATCCAGGCGTAGGGGGCCGGCGTCCCGGCAGAGCGGCATGGGGTCGGCGAGGCGGATGTCCTCGCGGGTGACCCGGAGCGCGCGCGGACGGGTAGGCTCGGCCAGCCAATAGAGGGCCGGAGCGGCGATCAAGGCGAGGCCGATGGGGACGGCGAAAAGCTCGTCGTCGGCGATCCCGTCGTAGATGGCGACGGCGCCGATGGCCGCCGGCAGCAGGTAAAGCCAGAGCGGGAAGCGCCGGGCGTCGAGGCGGACGACGAGCGCCTCGGTGCCCTCGGACGGGTCGCCCTCGTTCTGCCAGGAAAGACCGGGCGGGGGCTCGGAGCCCGGCTGCCACACGGGGCCGGCGCGGCCCTCGGCGGCGAGCTCGCGGACGGTCTTGTCGAGGTCCTCCGGGGCGCGGGCATGCGGCGCGCCGCGGCGGGCGTCGATGGCGGGGACGTCGAGCGTGCGGGCGATGGACTCCCATTCGGCGCGGGCGTCGTCGCGGCTCCGGCGGACATAGAGGGGCAGCGTGCGGGCCGGGTCCGGGTGCACGAGCTCGATGATCTGCCAGACGCGGGGCGGGCCGCGGCGG
Organism: Pseudomonadota bacterium; assembly: GCA_041641715.1. GTDB lineage: Bacteria > Pseudomonadota > Alphaproteobacteria > Rhodobacterales > Rhodobacteraceae > Thermohalobaculum. The sequence goes on along the minus strand of JBEPXW010000040.1, from coordinate 780 downwards.
CGGCGCTGGCGGATGACGCGCCAGGCGACGCCCTCGAAGGCGGAGAGCGGCGCGCTCCACTCCTCGCGGCCGAAGGGCGTGCGTCCCGTGACGCGGACGGCGGAGCCGTCGAAGCGGGCGTCGCGCCGCGAGAGGAAGGCAATGGCGGCGACCGCCACGGCGAGCACGCCGCCGGTGGCGAAGGCGAGCGGGATGCCATTGACGATCAGCGCCACGGTGGCGCTGGTGCCGGCCGCGGGCGGCCCGGTCTCGGCGCGGATCATCCAGGCGGCGAAGAAGGCGAAGGCCGCGATGAGAAGGCGGCCGACGGCGACGGCGCGGCTCGGCGAGAGGTCGACCGTCACGGGGAGCGACTCGAAGGTCTCGCGCGGGAAGGCGGCGGGCAGGTTGTTGCCGACTCGGATCATCGTCTTGCGGAATTCCCTCCGGCGCGGAGGATGCGGGAGGGGGCGCGGGATCGCAAGCGCGGCGGGAGGCGCCCGCGTTCACGCTTGCTTGAGCCGCGTCGGGGCGTTTTGATGACCCGGCGCCGGGGGCGGCCCCGGCTCTCGCAGAGGGGAGGAGACGATGGCGATTAGGCGGATCGAGACCGGCCAGCGGATGAGCCAGGCGGTGGTGCACAACGGCACGGTGTATCTCGCCGGTCAGGTGGCGCAGGGGGCGCCGGGCGGCTCGGTGACGGAGCAGACCAAGGACATCCTGGGCCGGATTGAGGCGCTTCTGGCCGAGGCGGGGACGGACAAGTCGCGGCTCCTTTCGGCGACGATCTGGCTGACCGAC
>JBEPXW010000039.1:0-9158 GCA_041641715.1 Pseudomonadota bacterium | reverse complement strand
TGAGTCCCGCCGCGCCCATGTCCTGGATCGAGATGACGGCGCCCGAGGCCATGAGCTCGAGGCAGGCTTCGAGGAGGCGCTTCTCGGTGAACGGGTCGCCGACCTGCACGGTGGGGCGCTTCTCGTGGGCGTCGTCCGAGAACTCAGCCGAGGCCATGGTCGCGCCGCCGACTCCGTCGCGCCCGGTCTTGGCGCCGAGATAGACGACCGGCATACCGACGCCGGAGGCGGCCGAGTAGAAGATCCTGTCCGCGTCCGCGAGGCCCGCCGCGAAGGCGTTGACGAGGCAGTTGCCGTTATAGGCGGGATGAAACCGCACCTCGCCGCCGACCGTCGGCACGCCGAAGCAGTTGCCGTAGCCGCCGATGCCGGCGACCACGCCCGCGACCAGAGACCGCGTCCGAGGGTGCGAGGGGTCGCCGAAGGAGAGGGAATTCATCGCCGCGATGGGCCGCGCGCCCATGGTGAAGACGTCGCGCAGGATGCCTCCCACCCCGGTCGCCGCGCCCTGGTAAGGCTCGATGTAGGAGGGGTGGTTGTGGCTCTCCATCTTGAAGACCACCGCCTGGCCGTCGCCGATGTCGACCACGCCCGCGTTCTCGCCCGGCCCCTGGATCACCTGCGGGCCCGTGGTCGGGAGCGTGCGGAGCCACTTTTTGGACGACTTGTACGAGCAGTGCTCGTTCCACATGGCGGAGAAGATGCCGAGTTCGGTGAAGGTCGGCGTGCGGCCGAGAAGCTCGAGGATGCGCCGGTACTCGTCGGGCTTCAGCCCGTGCGCCGCGGCCAGCTCCTGGGTGACTTCCGGCTCGATCGTCATGCTTCTCCTCCGGGGAAAACGCGCCTGCTTTTACCGGCTGGAGTCGCTGTTGGGAAGCGGGGCGGGGGACGGCCCGGACGCGGCAAAAGGTCAGCGATGCCGGAGCCACAGATCGCGGATCCGCCCGGCGACCGCGTCGGCGTTCACGGCTGACCCGTCGCCGGAGGAATGGACGGTGAGAATCGCCTTCACCTCGTCGCCGACCGCCGGACAGGCGATCACAACGTCGTTCACGCCCGGCTTCAGACCCCACCCGTAAATAGCCCATTCCTCGGGATTTTCCGGGTCTCCACTGATTGCAAAGCCGCCGATCTCGGCGATATAGGCATCGAGGACGCGGGACGCCGTGTCGAGGCAGCCGATCCGCGATGGCACGGGGCCAAGGTCGCCCACCCGCATCGCGTCGGCGGCGGCCGGGGCCGCGAGGAGCACCGCCAGCATGGCGGCCGTGGGCGGCAGCGCCGATTGTCCCCTGCACCGGGCCGCGGAAGCTGGCGTGGCACCGCTCATCGCCGGCTCACGCGGTCTCGAGGGTGGCGTGGAGGCTCTCGAACAGGAGCGCGCCGTCGGTGCCGCCGAGCGCGGGATCGGCGCGGCGCTCCGGGTGCGGCATCATGCCGAGGACGCGGCGGTTCTCGCTGAGGACGCCGGCGATGTTCCGGGCCGAGCCGTTGGGGTTCGACTCGGCCGTCGGCTCGCCGCGCGCGTCGGTGTAGCGGAAGGCGACGCGGCCCTCGGCCTCGAGCCGGTCGAGCGTCTCCGGATCCGCCATGTAGGCGCCGTCGTGGTGGGCGAGGGGCATGGTGACGATGCGGCGGTTGCCGTAGGCGCGAGTGAACGGGCTGTCGGTCGTCTCGACCGCGAGCTGCGTGTCGCGGCAGACAAACCTGAGCGTCTGGTTGCGCATCAGCGCACCGGGCAGGAGACCGGTCTCGAGCAGCACCTGGAAGCCGTTGCAGACGCCGAGGACGAGCCCGCCCCGCTTCGCGAAGTCGACCACCGCCCGCATGATCGGCGAGCGCGCGGCGATCGCCCCGCAGCGCAGGTAGTCGCCGAAGGAGAAGCCGCCCGGCAGCGCCACGAGGTCCAGCCCCGCGGGCAGCGCCGCGTCCTTGTGCCAGACCATCTCGGCAGGGCGCCCGCCTGCCCGGGTCAGGGCGACGGCCATGTCGCGGTCGCAGTTGGAGCCGGGGAAGACGATGACGGCCGATCGCATGCGCGCGCTCCTCAGAGGATCTCGACCCGGTAGTTCTCGATCACCGTGTTGGCGAGCAGCTTCTCGCACATGTCCGTCACGGCGGCGCGGGCGCGCTCGGGGTCGGACTCGGCGAGCTCGAGGTCGATCACCTTGCCCTGGCGCACGTCCTTGACGCCCTCGAAGCCCAGCGTGCCGAGGGCGTGGCGGATCGCCTCGCCCTGCGGGTCGAGGACGCCGTTCTTGAGCGTGACGTAGACGCGGGCCTGCATGGCGGTTTTCCTGCTCGTGTCTGGCTTCCTGATACCCGCACGGGCGGCGCGGGACAATGGCAAAGCCGCGGGGCGCTCAGGCGGGCCCCGTGCCGCCCCTGCCGCGGAACAGCCCGAGCTCCGAGGCGAGCACGCCGCCGAGAAGCAAGAGGCCGACGCCGAAGAAGGCGCCCGGCAGCGCCCAGAGCGACAGGAGCCCGCCGATCCTGACCTCGTCCGGCCGCGACGGGTCGTAGAGAATCCCGACCGTCTGGCCGGTCCGGAAATCATAGCTCGTCGACGAGATGTGCGTCTCGGCCTCGTGGACCGCGCCGTCCCCAGTCCGGAAACGGATGGTCGGGACGAAGCTGATGCCCTCGTTGCCTGTGGCCTGCGTGTTCACGGTCTCGACGGAGACCACCGTTCCCGTCGCCGGCCGCGCCGCGGCGGCGAAACGGACCGCGTCGACGAGGAGCCAGCCGCCATAGAGCGTAAGGCCGAGGCCGACGAGGCCGAGCAGGGCATGCACGACTCGCGTGCCGCGTGCCGCGTGTCTCCCGTTCGGCCGGTCGTCCGCCACGCCTCAGTGAACCAGCTTCGGCCCGGCGCGCTTGCCGTTGCCGGCCTCGGGCAGGATGCCAAGGCGGCGGGCGACCTCCGAGTAGGCGTCCGTCAGGTTGCCGAGGTCGCGGCGGAACACGTCCTTGTCGAGCTTCTCGCCGGTCTTGATGTCCCAGAGCCGGCAGGAGTCCGGGCTGATCTCGTCGGCCAGGATGATGCGCTGGTAATCGTTGTCCCAGATGCGCCCGGTCTCGATCTTGAAGTCCACGAGCTTGATGCCGATGCCGGCGAAGAGGCCCGAGAGAAAGTCGTTCACGCGCAGCGCCAGCGCGATGATGTCGTCGATGTCCTGCTGGCTGGCCCAGTTGAAGGCGATGACGTGCTCCTCGGTGACCAGCGGGTCGCCGAGCTTGTCGTCCTTGAGGTAGAACTCGATGATCGGGCGCGGCAGCGGCGTGCCCTCCTCGATGCCGAGGCGCTGCGAGAGCGAGCCGGCGGCGACGTTTCGGACGACCACCTCGATAGGGATGATCTCGCACGCGCGAATGAGTTGTTCGCGCATGTTGATCCGGCGGATGAAGTGGTTTGGCACGCCGATCGCGGTCAGGGCCGTCATCACGTGCTCGGAGATCCGATTGTTCAGTACGCCCTTGCCGTCGACGACCTCCTTCTTCTGGGCGTTGAAGGCGGTGGCGTCGTCCTTGAAGTACTGGATGAGGGTGCCGGGCTCGGGGCCCTCGTAGAGGATCTTGGCCTTGCCCTCATAGACCAGTCTGCGCCGTGCCATCGGGCGATCTCCGAAAGAGGACGATTATTGGCGCGGCGGGGCCGCCCGTCGCTCGCCGCGCTGTCTATAAGCATGGGCCGCCCTTTTCACAAGAGCGCTTCTGCCACAGTGGCATTCGCGGCGCGATTTGCCTATATCGGAGGGCGCCGGTGCAAACAGGGAGAGCAGGGCATGACGACCTTCGACGACCGCGAGAAAGCCTTCGAGAAGAAGTTCGCGCACGATACCGAGATGCAGTTCAAGGCCGAGGCGCGGCGCAACAAGCTTCTGGGCCTCTGGGCCGCCGAGCGCATGGGGCTGAGCGGCGACGAGGCCGAGGCCTATGCGCGCTCCGTCGTGGTGGCCGATCTGAAGGAGAAGGGTGACGATGACGTCTTCTCCAAGGTCGCCGGCGACCTCGCGGAGAAGGGCGTCTCCGTCGAGGACGAGGAGCTCAGGGGCCGGATGCGCGACCTGCTGGCGCAGGCGAAGTCGCAAATCGTCGCCGAGACCCAGTCCTGATCCGGTGAGGCCGTGTTGCCGGGGCCACGCCGGCCTGCGGAGGCGGCCGGTCTCCGGAATCTTTTCGCCCACCCGAAAGAAACACTCTCGTGGTGTGTTATAGCTCTGTCGGGTCGTGTTGACCCGGCTGCTTGTGTCAACCGAGTACGCGAGGGTGGGAAAGTGATGCGTATTCTTTGCGACTTCCTGAACCGTTATCTTGCGCCTTTCATGGCGGGCGGCAGCATGGCGGCGACGACCGTTCTGGTCGAGCCGTCGGCGATTGCCCTGGCGCTGACAATCGCGGTGGCTTTCGGTTTCATGAGCCTGCCGGCCGGCGGGCGGATGATCCGGCGCGTCGCCGGGGTGGCGTAAGGGCCTCGGCACTTCGTCGCTCCGCATCGCGGCGACGCTGAACCGGTCGACGAGACGTCGGTCGCCACGTGGCTCCGATTTCGGGCCAGCGCGCCGCGCCCCGGTCGCACGGCGATGGGCCGGGGTTGCGCCGACTCCGCGGGCGATGGACGACGCTTGGCCGGTGCCCGACCCGGGCCCTTGTGCGATTGGGCAGGCCCGGTCGGAATCCCTTCCGCCTATCCCGTCATTAGCTGCGTGGAGCGGCCGGATGGGCCGCGGCCACACGTGTCGTATGTGAAATGACGGATCGGCGTCACTCCGCGGCATCGTCACGCGACAAGGTTGACATGACCATGATCGAACGGTCCGGAAACCCCGGTCCACCGGGGCATGCCGCGTGGCGCTTGCGCCGCTCGGCGCAACACGCACTTTTTTTAAAATCGTGTTAAAACAACAGGTTATATTTTTGGGCAATGTGCACAGGATGCGCCCGGCCGGTGCGGCACGGGCTGAGGCCGGGTGTTCGCCGGGCCGGCGCCCATGGACGACCGGATCCGTCAGCTCTCGCCGAAGACCCGCCGGAAGATTGTGTCCACGTGGCGGGTATGGTGCGCGAGGTCGAAGAGCGCCTCGATCTCACCCGCGTCGAGGACGGCGGTGACCTCCGGGTCGATTCGCAGCTCGGCCAGGAAGTCGGCGCCCTTCTCCCACACCTTCATGGCGTTGCGCTGCACGAGTCGGTAGGCGTCCTCGCGGCTCACCCCCTTCTGCGTCAGGGCAAGGAGCACGCGCTGCGAGTGGATCAGGCCGCGGAAGCGCTCGAGGTTCGCCTTCATGTGCTCGGGATAGACGATCAGCCCGTCGATTACCCCGGTCAGCCGCGCCAGCGCGAAGTCCAGCGTGACGGTCGCGTCCGGCCCGATGTTCCGCTCGACCGAGCTGTGGCTGATGTCCCGCTCGTGCCAGAGCGCGACGTTCTCCATCGCCGGCGTGACATAGCCGCGCACGAGGCGGGCGAGGCCGGTCAGGTTCTCCGTCAGCACCGGGTTCCGCTTGTGCGGCATGGCGCTGGAGCCCTTCTGGCCGGGCGAGAAGTACTCCTCGGCCTCCAGCACCTCGGTCCGCTGGAGATGCCGGATCTCGGTCGCCAGCCGCTCGACGGACGAGGCGATGACGCCGAGCGTGGCGAAATACATGGCGTGCCGGTCGCGCGGGATCACCTGGGTCGAGACCGGCTCGGGGGCGAGGCCCATCGCCCTCGCGACGTGCTCCTCAACGTGCGGGTCGATGTTCGCGAAGGTGCCGACCGCGCCGGATATGGCGCAGGTAGCCACCTCGGCGCGGGCATTGGCGAGGCGGGCGCGGTTGCGGCTGAACTCGGCATGGGCCTGCGCCATCTTGAGGCCGAAGGTCGTCGGCTCGGCATGGACCCCGTGGCTCCGGCCGATGCAGACGGTCTCCTTGTGCTCGAAGGCCCGGCGCTTCAGCGCGGCGAGAAGCGCGTCGAGGTCTGCGAGCAGAATGTCGGCCGCGCGCACGAGCTGGACGTTGAAGCAGGTGTCCAGGACGTCCGACGAGGTGAGCCCCTGGTGGACGAAGCGTGCCTCCGGCCCGACATGCTCGGCAAGGTGGGTCAGGAAGGCGATGACGTCGTGCTTGACCTCGCGCTCGATGGCATCGATGCGGGCGACGTCGAAGTCCACGTCCTTGGCCGTCCAGACCGCCTCCGCCGCCGATTTCGGGATGACGCCGAGCGCGGCCTGGGCATCGCAGGCGTGGGCCTCGATCTCGAACCAGATGCGGAAGCGTGTCTCGGGCGACCAGACCGCCGTCATCTCGGGGCGGGAATAGCGCGGGATCATCGGGCGCAAATCCATTGATGGGATGCTCGGGCGCGAGGTAGCAAAGCCCCATGGGAATAGCAACCGAGGGCTGGTTCCGCGGGCTCTGGCGCATGGCGCGGGTGATCACCGGGCCGGAGGGCCGGCTGCACGCCGCTTTCGCAGGGACGTGCCGCTTCGAGCCGGACGGCGAGGGGCTGGTCTGCCGCGAGGCCGGCGTGCTCCGCCGGGACTGCGCGCGCTACCCGTCCGGGCGCGTGACGCTATGGCGCTTTCCCGGCGCGGGGCGAGTCGAGGTGCTCTTCGCCGACGGTCGGCCATTCCACGCATTTACCGCCGAGCGGCCCGAAGGGGTCCATCTGTGCGGCGCGGATCGCTACGAAGTCGCCTATTCGTTCGGCGAGGACGCCTGGTTCAGCCGCTGGGCGGTGCGCGGGCCGGCGAAGAGTTATGTGATGAAAACGCGACACAGGCGGATTCCCCACGTCCCGATGGAACGGAATAACCCCTCTCGCGCGTTCTAACCAAGGGAGATGGATGGGGAGATGGATGATCCGATGAAAGGAAACGTTGCGATGACGCTGAAGCGATTTGGCGGCGGCTTTCTGTTCGCGCCTGTCGCCGCCCTGCTGCTTGCGGCGATGCCGCATCCGGTCCAGGCGGATCCGCCCTTCACGCCGCCGGGACATGCCAAGCAGGGTGGGCCGGGCAAGGTGGGTCGTGGCGGCTCCTGTCCGCCGGGGCTGGCGAAGAAGAACCCGCTCTGCATGCCTCCGGGTCAGTACAAGAAGCTCCACCGCGGCGACTACCTTCGGGACTGGCGCTCCTACGATCGGCTCCGCTACCGTGACTACGGGCTGCCGGCGCCCGGTCCCGGCCAGCGATACGTCAGGATCGGTGACGACGCTTACCTGATCGCCGAGGGAACGGCGCTGGTGCTCGAGGCGATCAGCCTCTTCAGCGCGGCCGGAAACTAGGGAGGCCGGCGAGGCCCGGCGCGTTCAGCCCGCGAGCGGGTCGCGCTGCTGCGCGGGGCGGCGGCTCCGCCAGGCGTCGAATTCCTCCCGGCTGGCGAAGCGTCGCCAGGTCGCGCCGTCGCAGAGCTCGAAGGGGCGATAGCTGACCTTGTAATCCATCTTGGGGCTGCCGGAGACCCAGTAGCCGAGATAGACGTGGGGCAAGCCCATCTCGCGGGCAAGCGAAAGGTGGTCGAGGATCATGTGGGCGCCGAGGCTGCGCTTCTCCTCCGCCGGGTCGAAGAACGAGTAGACCATCGAGAGCCCGTCCGCGAGGATGTCGCTGAGGCAGGCGCCCACGAGACGCTCGCTGCCGGTGTCGGGGTCCTCCACCGTGTACTCGATCACCGTGCTGTTGACCGGCGTCTCGTCGATCATGGAGGCGAAGTCGAAAGCGTCCATGTCCGCCATGCCGCCGCGGGCATGGCGGCTGTCGAGGTAGCGGCGGAAGAGGTTGTACTGCGTCTCCGTCGCCCAGGCCTCGCAGGGACGGCGTGTGACGTCCGCGTTGCGCTTCAGGATGCGCCGCTGCGCGCGCGAGGCGCGGAAATGAAGCACCGGGATGCGGATCGACATGCAGGCCGAGCAGCCGACGCAGGCCGGCCGGTAGATCACCGACTGGCTGCGACGGAAGCCCTTGAGCGACAGCGCGTTGTTTACGCTGACGGCCGTCGGCCCGTGCAGCGTCGTGAACACCTTCCGCTCCTCGCGCCCCTCGAGATAGGCGCAGGGCTGGGGCGCGGTCAGGTAGAACTGGGCCTTCAGCGATGTCTCGTGGTGGCTCATGCCGATACCCTGCCAGTCTCCCGAGACACGATAGCAGTATAATGCGGCTTGTCACGGGGTTGCGCGCGTTTCGGCCGGGCTTCGGCGTCATGCCGTGGCACGGCGAGCGCATCGTTGCCCGGATAGGTTGAAAATTCGCAAGCGGGCGAGGTTGCGCGCCGGGGCAGGGCCCGTCCGCGCGCGCCGGACCGTCGCGTCTTGGCGTTTGATCGCCGCCGGGAGTCCGCTTAGGCTTCGGCCACGCAAACAATGGAGGGAGGGGACGCGATGCAACTGCCGGAGTACGCCGAGAGGGATGCCGTGGGGCTGGCCGAGCTCGTCGGGAAGGGCGAGGTGACGCCGAAGGAGCTTGCCGAAACCGCCGCCGCGGCGATCGAGGCGGCGAACCCCTCGGTAAACGCCGTGGTCGAGACCTATCCGGACCGCATCGACGGCCTCGACGAGTCGGCGCTGGGCGATGGCCCCTTGCGCGGCGTGCCGATGCTGATCAAGGACATCATGGGCTACGAGGAGGGCCGGCTGGTCGAGTCGGGCAGCCGGCTCTGCGAGGGCATGACATCGCCGCAGACGATGCATTTCGCCGAGCTCTTGCGCGGCGCGGGGATGAACATCCTCGGCCGCTCGAACGCGCCCGAGTATTCGGCGGCGGGCACGACCGAGAACGCGCTCCACGGCAATACCTCGAACCCCTGGCGCGAGGGGTACTCGGCCGGCGGCTCGTCCGGTGGGGCCGCGGCGGCGGTCTCGGCGGGGATGGTGCCGGCGGCGCACGGCACGGACATCGCGGGCTCGATCCGGATCCCGGCGGGCTGGTGCGGGGGTGTCGGGCTGAAACCCTCGCGCGGGCGGGTCTCGTTCGGGCCGGTGCTCGACGAGAACGGCTTCGGCCTCTCCACCACCTTCGTGCAGACGAAGTCGATGCGCGACACGGCGGCGATGCTCGACGCGCTGGCGATTCCGCAGACGGGCGATCCCTTCGTGATCCCGAGGCCGCCCGAGTCCTACGCCGAGCTGACGCGGCAGCGGCGCGCGCGGCTGAGGATCGGCTGGTCGGTCAAGCCCCT
>JBEPXW010000038.1:0-9516 GCA_041641715.1 Pseudomonadota bacterium | reverse complement strand
ACGGAGAGCCAAGGCAGCGCTATTGGGTGATTCGTCAAAAAGTCCCAGTAAAAAACGGAATTCGTTCGGATCTTTCTGTGTTGCGGCGGAAAGCTGCCCGATCACTCCAAGTCCAGTCTTGTCGAAAATTCAGTCGGTTACCCGCCCCCCGCCCGGCAGAGCGAAATTCGGACGGCCTCAACGGGTGTCGGCGTGACGAAATACACTGCGCCCCGGTAGGCCATTATGGTAAAAACCCCGTGAAGGCCGATACTCGCCAGTGACATCGAATACCGGGAGGTCTTGAGACCATGTTCCGTCGTTTCCTTTTCGTGGCCATTGCCGCCTTTGCCCTGCCGTTCGCGGCCACGGCGCAGCTGGGGCCACCGCAGGACCGCTACATCGTCGTCCTCAACGAGGGCCTCGATTTGCCCGAGGACGTGGCGGCCGATGTCGCCATCCGGACCGGCGGCCGGGTCGGCTATGTCTACGAGACGGTGCTGCGCGGCTTCTCCATCACGATGCCGCGGGCGGCGCTCGCCGGAGTCCAGAACGACCCGCGTGTCGCATTTATCGAAGAGGACAAGCCGGTCAGCATCTTCACTCAGAACCTCCCGACGGGAATCGACCGGATTGATGCGGAAAGCGTAACGGATGGTTCTACAGCGTTAATTGACAATAACGACGACCTCCGAGTCGATGTGGACATCGCCATCCTCGACACCGGGATCGACTTCGACCACCCGGATCTTTACGTTGTTGGCGGAACCAATTGTCTAGAGTCGAGTGGTGGACCGCCTTGGGCGCGGACCAATACTTGCGGCACTGACCCGCTCCAGGCGGATGACGATCATTACCACGGTACCCATGTCGCGGGTACGTCCGCAGCCATCGACAACGGCATCGGCGTCGTCGGCGTCGCCCCTGGCGCGCGGCTCTACGCGGTGAAGGTGCTGGACCAAAACGGGTCCGGTTCGTTCAGCGGCATTGTGGCCGGAGTCGACTGGGTCGTCGCACAGGGCGATATCGAGATCATCAACATGAGCCTCGGGGGTTCCGGCTCGAGCGACTCACTGGACACGGCAATTACCAACGCCGTGAGCAATGGAGTGACCGTCGTCGTCGCGGCCGGCAATAGTGACGCTGACGCCGCCAACTACACGCCTGCCAACTCGCCGGACGCGATCACCGTCTCAGCGTTGGCCGATTTTGACGGGGTCGGGGGTGGGCTGGGCGAACCCACCTGTCGCACAGACGAGGACGATACGCTGGCCAATTTCTCTAACTGGGGCACGACGATCGACATCGCTGCGCCGGGCGTGTGCATTCTCTCGACCTATCCGATCGAGCAGGGAGAATACGCCACGATCAGCGGCACGTCGATGGCATCGCCCCACGTCGCAGGCGCCGCCGCGTTGCTCGCGAGCAACGGCAATGGACCAGCCGAGATTCGCACTACCTTCGATAATATGTCAAACGCCGGCTGGACGGACGACTCCGGCGACGGCGAAAAAGAACCGCTGCTCAACGTCGACGGATTTACCGCGGCAACTGTTTCGGGCGGCGGCGAAAGCGGGGACGGCGACACCAACAGCCCGCCGACGGCGAGCTTCACCTTCACCTGCACCGATCTCGCCTGCGACTTCGACGGCACCGGCTCGTCTGACTCCGACGGGAGCATTTCCAGCTACGACTGGGGTTTCGGCGACAACAACACCTCCACCGGATCGACCGTCAGTCACACCTACGCGTCGGGTGGCACCTACTCCGTTACCCTGACCGTCACTGACGACGACGGCGCCACTGACAACGAGATCGTGGACGTTACTGTCTCGGAGAGCAGCGACGCACCCATTTCGCTGAATGTCTCGGCTTACAAGGTGCGTGGCACCCAGCATGCAGATCTCACTTGGAGTCGCGCGACAAGCGCGGAAGTCGATGTGTATCGGGACAGCTTGCTTCTCGACGGGATGCCGATCGCCAATGACGGCGCATACACCGACATCACCGGACAGAAGGGCGGCGGCTCGGCCACCTATGAAGTGTGCGAGGCCGGAACCACCACCTGCTCGGCTGTGGTGACTGCCAACTGGTGACGGGTCCGTCCTGATTGGCTCTCCGCGGCGGCGCCAAGCGCCGCCGCTTTTTTGGCCGGTCAGATACCCGTGGCGGCAAGCGGGTTTCGGCGATCAAGGACGTGGGCCCTTCCTGACCGGGCCAACCTGGCCGGCGGCGTCCGGCTCAACGCGAGCCTCACCGCCAAGCCCCCGAGCACCAGGCCGGTCTGGCCCTGACAGCCATCCACCGGCTTTGACCCGCCCCGTCGTCTTAACCATAAAAACCGACCACACTGATGTTCCAATAAAATCAATGGGTTAGATTTGCGTCCAAATTTGGACGCCCCTTCGCCAGGGCTGCCGGAGCCCATGAGGACCCTACGAGCGCCCCGCCCGTCCTACTCCCGCGCCGGCCCCGGCGGCGGGCCCTTGTAGGTGAGGACGAGGCGCTCCGTCCGCCCGTCGCGCTCGAGCACGATGGCCTGCTCCTCGATCCGCGCGACCCGCCAGCCGCGATAGACGTCTCCCTCGCGCAGCCTGAAGGCCCGCGCCGCGCCGGAGGCTGTCACGATCGCCACCTTCTCCGGCCCGTCGGTCAGGACGCCCGCGAGCGTCGCGTCGAGCGGGCTCGGCGGCGCGACCGGGGCCTCCGGGGGACGGCGCGAGCGGGTGAAGAGCGGGCGCTCGAGCGCGGCCGAGAGCTCCGCGAGCGGCACCGGCCGGGGCTCCTCCAGCGTGAAGGACTCTGCAGCGCGGGTCTCGGGCGCGGGATCGGGGGCGGGCGTCGACGGGCCGGGCGCGCCGGGGCGCAGGATCATCGCGGCGAAGGCCGTGGAGGCGCCGGCCAGCGCCACCAGCAGCACCGCGTCGCGCAGCCGCCGGCTCATGCCGCAATCTCCGGCGGCAGGTAACCGTAGAGCTCGAATTGGATCTCGAGCACTTGCGCCGCCTCCTCGTTGGCCCGGCCCGGGCGGCGGTGGTTCCTGGCACTGACCGTGATGGCTCTCGCGAACAGGTAGGGCTCGCCGGTCTCGAGGGCGTGGATCACCGGGAAAAGGTCGGCCCAGGCGCCGCGCATGGCGACGTTGAGCGCCACGCGCCCCGCCTCGCGCTCGGCCTCGCCGCCCTCGACCACGTGGACGCTGCGCACCTCGGCGCCGTGCCGCTCGGCGACCTCGCGCAGCATCTCGCCCATGCGCGCCCCGGCCAGCGCCCGGGATTCGGCCTCGAGGTAGAGACCGGCCTCGGCGATGGTCTGCTGCACGTCGGCGAGCTCGGCGGCGCGGGCCTCGCGCTCGCCGGCGATGGCGCGCAGACGGGCCGCCATCTCCGCCGCATGGGCGCGCCGGTCCTGGAGCTCGGCCCAGCGCTCGGTAAGCGGGACCGCGACGGTCATCACGCCCGCGGCAAGCACCGCAACGAGCAGCGCCACGGCGAGAAGACGCGAGAGGAGCGTGCCGGGGCGGATCATGGCTTCTCCTCCGCGGCGCCTGTCTCTGCCGGGCGCGGGCCGACCTGGGCGCGGATCGTGAAGCGGTCGGCGTCCTCCTGTCCGGCCACCACCGGTGCGGCGAAGCTCGCCTCGGAGAGAAGTGGCGAAGCCTCCAGCCGGCGGAGGAGCTGGGTCGGCGCCGGCGAAAACCCAAAGAGATAGAGATCACGTTCGCGGTAGCGCAATTCGAACAGCCAGTGGCCGTCGGGAATCCGCCGGCTCAGCGCGGCGATCAGCTCGGCGGTGGTGAGGCGACTCTGCCGAGCGTCGATGAGCTCGGTAGCGGAGGTCCTGAGTGCGTCGGCGCGGTCCTGGAGCGCGCGCACCTCGGCCGCGCGGGCGCGCTGACGCTCGACCTCCGCCTCGATCTGGCGAAGCGCGGCCTCCGCGCGATCGAAGGCGACGTAGAGGGCGGCGGCGCCGAGGAAAAGCGTCACGAACAGCATTGTGCCGAGGGCTTTCGACCTGAAATTTGACGGCCGGGCGCGCTCGTCCGGCGGCAGAAGGTTGTAGCCTTCGTCGACGGCGCCGGCGCCGTCTACGCGAGTGGGGGCAAGACCGATGGTGCGGGCGAGGCCGACCGCCCCGGTCACGTCCGCACGACGCGCCACGCGCATGCGCACGCGCAGGTTCTCGCGGGAGGCGTCCGCGCCGGCCACTTTGTAGTCGAAATGCACGTCGCCAGCACCGAACGGGGTCTTGCGGTCCATTTCCTGGGCGATCACCTCGTCGAGGGCGCCGGCCGCGATCGCGGGCACCTCGAACTCGGGCTCGAGCACCTTGTCCGCGGGAAGTCGCACGATCACCTCGTCGGCGCGTGGGCGGCGGAGGGCGGAGCGCAGCGCGGCGACGGACGCGTCGATCTGGTCGGGATCAATGGGTGCCTCGGCGAGGCGCTCGCGGCGCCGGCCGTCGAAGCGGGTGAGCTCGACCCGGTCGCGGCCGAGCGCGAGCTCGATCCGGGTGGGAGCCGGGAACAGCGCCTCGCGCAGGCCGCCGGGCAGGCACGCACGCAACTCTGCGCCCCACCAGCGGAGAAACTGCCTGACGCGCGTGTCGACGGCGGATGCCCTGTCTCGTAATGCTGCCCCTGGCAAAACGACGGGCGCGCCTTTGCCGGCAGCACGCCACTGTCCGTACAGTTAGCAGCTTTATCCGGGCAATCCCACTGTCAGCGTCGGCCAATCATGGCGCGGATCGGCGAGCGCGGCTTCGATCCGGATCAGCCGGGGCGCGCTCCAGCCCTCCTCCCAGCGGTCCACCCATTCGGCCGCCGGGTAGCCCGGGGGCTGGCCGAAATAGGCGATCCCAAGCCCGGTGACGCCCTCGAGAAGCGACCGCTCGCCGCCGAGTGCGTCAGAAGCCATGTCGTCGTCGGCGACCGGGTGCCAGGCGAGGACGAGCGTCCCATCGCGCCGAGTGAGCTCGAACTCGTAGAAGCCAGCGCCGCCAAGCGCGGTCAGCCAGAGGGCGGAGAAGGTCAGGCTGCCGGCGTCGCCCGTCACGGCGTCGGGGCGCGCTGTTTCGGAAAGGCGAGCTCGGAGGAAGGCGTGGACGCGGACGGCGGCGTTGATCTGCGCCGAACTCTCCTCGGTCCGCTCCCAGCTCCGCACACCGAAGCTCAGTCCGCCCATCATCATCACCGAGACCATCCCCAGCAGCGTCAGCGCCACTAGGAGCTCCGCCAGGGTCATGCCCTTCTCCGCCCGGCGGGTCATGGCGCGGCCAGCTTCAGCTCGGAGAGGCGGACGGCGGTGCCCCCCGGCGCGGTGACCTCGACGGTCACCTGCCAGGCGACGAGTCGCCTCATGCCCTCGTTCGGCACCGGCTCAACCTCCTCCATGGCAATTCGCAGCGTACGCCCGTCGGTCAGCATCTCCTCCGTAACGCCCGCAGCGAGGGGGCGTGAGACGCCGGCCTCAGCGAGATGTGAGCGGGCGAGCAGAACGGCGGAGGCGGTCTCGCCAGCGCGGCGCTCCCAGCGCAGGCCGCCGGTAAGCGCGGCGTAGGCGCTGGCGAGCGTCAGTGACAGGATGACGAAGGCCGCGAGGACCTCGATCAGCGTGAAGCCTCCCTCACGCGTCCGGCGCAGCGATCTGAACATGGCCGTCGAACCAGTCTATGGAGAGGAGGAGCGCCCGTCCGGCATGGCTGAGCGTGACCTTGGCGCCGGTCGCGGTGCCATCGGGGTAGAAGCGCACGCCGCCCTCTCGCTCGCTTGTTCGCTCCTGCCTGGCGACGGTGATCCTGACCTCCATGTCCGCGGGCAGTACGCCGCGTACAGCGCCTTCGGCACCGTGCCACGAGCCGGTCTCGAGATCGATCAGCAGCACCGTCTCGCGGCTCTCGCGGAGCGCGGCATTGCGGACCCGGCGGAGGTCGGACCGCAACTCCTCGGCGGCGGCGCGAAGCTCGGCTCCCGGCGCTACGGTGCCGAGACGCGGCAGCGCCAAGAGTGCGATCATGGAGACGATACCGAGGACGACGATCAACTCGACCAGCGTGAAGCCACGCTGGTGGGACCCCTTACCAACTAACCACATCGGCGTCCTCGCCCTCGCCGCCCTCGGTGCCGTCGGCGCCGAGGCTGTAGAGGTCGAACTCGCCGTGCTCGCCGGGGACGCGGTATTCGTAGGGGTTGCCCCAGGGATCGACCAGCGAGTCGGCCTTCTTGACATAGGGGCCGTTCCAGCCGTCGGCGCCCGACGGCCGCTCGAGCAGCGCGTCGAGGCCCTCCGAGGCCGAAGGGTAGTGGCCGACATCGAGCCGGTAGAGATCGAGGATGCCCGACAGCTGGCTGATCTGGATCTCGGCGCTGTCCTGTCTGGCGCCGCCCAAGTACTTCATCACCTGTGGCACGGCGAAGGCCGCAATCAGCCCGATGATGAGAAGGACGACGAGCAGCTCGATCAGAGTCAGGCCGCGCTCACGGCGGCGGGTGCGAGAGCTGTTGCGGGTCACTATCACGCTCCTTTCGCGGCGCCCTCAGACCGCAAAGCTGTAAGAGCCGAGTATTGCGGCAAGAATAGAGCCGATGATCAGGGCGATCAATATGCCGAGCCCGATGGTAACGATTGGCGTCAGCAGTGACAGCATACGCTGGATCGCAGTCGCCGTCTCGCGCTCGTAGACATCGGCGACCTGTTCCAGCATGTCGGGCAGACGCCCGCTCTCTTCGCCTACCTCGATCAGTTGTACCGCCATACCCGGGAATGCCCCCGAGGCGGCGAGCGGGCCCGCGAGCCCCTCGCCGCGCGAGAGCGGGCCGGCGGCGCGCCGCGCGGCCTCGGCGATCACCGGGTTGCCGATGGTGCCGGCGGCGATCTCGAGCCCGGCCAGGATGGCGACACCGTTCTGGAGCAGCGCGCCGAGGGTGCGGCAGAACCGGGCGGTCTCGACCCGGCGCGTCAGCTCGCCGATCATCGGTGTGGCGAGGCGGAGCCGGGCGAGCGCCAGGCGCCCGCGCGGCGTGCGCCAGGCGGACCAGGTAAGCAATCCGGCAGCGACTGCCGCGAGCGCGACCAGCCAGCCATGCTCGGTGGCGAAATCGGAGACAGTAACGACGACCGCTGTGGCGAGCGGTAGTTCGACACCCGAGTCCTCGAACATCGGCCGGAAGCGCGGGACGACGTGGACGAGCAGGACGACCAGCGAGACGCCGGTCAGCGCCAACACAAGTAGCGGATAGGCGAGCGCCGAGCGCACCGACTGGGTGAGGCGGTCGGCGCGCTCGAGGATCTCGGCCTGCCGCGCCAGCGCCGGGGCGAGCGACCCGCCTGCCTCGCCGGCCCGAACCATGCCGATGTAGTCGGAGAGGAAGACATCGTTCCGCGCCTCGAGGGCCTCCGCCAGCGAGGCGCCGCCGCTGAGCCGCTCGAGCACCTCGTTGGCGAGCGGCCCGAGCGGGCCGTCGGCGTGCACGCGGCGCAAAATCTCCAGCGCCCGGTCGACCGGCGCCCCGGCCGCGAGCATCATTTCGAACTGGCGTGTGAACAGCATCAGGTCGTGCCGCCGGACCTTTCGGCGCCAGCCGAGCCGCAGTGCGGCGAGCCGTGCCTCGCGGGCGCGGCTGACGGCGACGGGCACCACGCCGCGCCGCCGGATCAGGTCGAGGGCGGCGTCGCGGGTCTCGGCGGTCACCTCGCCGTCGAGAACCTCGCCGCCGGGGGCAACCGCCTTGTAATGGAAGCGCGCCATCGGCCTCCCGATCAGCCCGCCTGCGCGACGCGCAGCACCTCGCCGAGCGTGGTCTCGCCGCGGAGCGCTTTCGCCACGCCATCGTCGAACATGGTGCGGAAGCCAGTCTCGGCGGCGGTGGCGAGAATCTCGCGGGCGCTGGCGCGGGCGAGCACATTTCGGCGCAGCGCGTCGGTCATTCGCATGGTTTCGATCAGTGCCGTGCGCCCCGAAAAGCCGCGGCCGCGGCACTTCTCGCAGCCTTCGGCCCGGGCGAGGCAGATCTCGCCTTCGGGCTGGTGGGCACGCAATCCGAACCGCTCGATCACCTCGGGCAATGCCGGCTCCTGCACCGCGCAATGCGGGCAGACGCGGCGGACGAGCCGCTGGGCGCTGACACCGATGATGGTCGAGGCGATCAGGTACTCCTCGACTCCCATGTCAATCAGCCGCGTAATCGCCGAGGCCGCGTCGTTGGTGTGCAGCGTCGAGAGCACCAGGTGCCCAGTCAGCGCGGCCTGGGCGGCGATGCGGGCGGTCTCGGTGTCGCGGATCTCGCCGACCATGATGACATCCGGGTCCTGGCGCAGGATCGAGCGCAGCACGTGGGCGAAGCTCAGCCCGATATCCGACTTCACCTGGACCTGGTTGACGCCCTCGATCTGGTACTCAACGGGATCCTCGACGGTGAAGATCTTCTTCTCCGGGCTGGCGAGGCGCACGAGCCCGGCATAGAGGGTGGTGGTCTTGCCGCTGCCGGTCGGGCCGGTGATCAGGAACACGCCGTGTGGCTGGTCGAGCACGCCTTCCAGCAGCGCCCGCTCGTCGCCCGAGAAGCCCAGCGCACCGAAATCGAGTGTCACCGCCTCGCGGTCGAGGATGCGCATCACCACGCTCTCGCCGTGCAGCGTAGGGATGGTGGAGACGCGCAGGTCGATGGCGCGGCCGCGGATAACGATCTTGACCCGGCCGTCCTGCGGCAGACGGCGCTCGGCAATATTGAGCCGGGCCATGATCTTGATGCGCGAGACGATCGCCGCGCGCATCCGCATCGGCGCCGGGTCCTGGTCGACCAGCACGCCGTCGACGCGGAAGCGCACGCGCACGCTGGCCTCGTAGGGCTCGATATGAATGTCGGAAGCACGGCCCTCGACCGCGTGGGCGATCAACGCGTTGACCCAACGGACCACGGGCGCCTCGCTCGCCATGTCGCGCAGCCGCGCCACGTCGAGCTCAAGGTCGCCCTCCGCCTCCTCCTTCGGGGCGAGGTCGGGCGCGGCGTAGAGCGCCTCAATGGTGGCCTCGATTAGGCCGGGCTCGGCGATGCGCAGCTCGGGCGTGACCCCGGTGGCGAGCCGGACCCCGTCGATGGCGTAGCGGTCGAGCGGGTCAGCCACCGCCAGAACGATGCGGCCGTCGCCACCGGCGATCGGGAGGACGCGTCGCTCGCGCAGGAAGCGTGGGCTGAGCCCGCCGATGTCGACGGGCGCCTCGGGCATCTCCTCGGCGCTGACCATGGGACGGCCGGTCAGCGTGGCCATGACCTGCGCCAGGTCGCGCTCGGAAACCAGCCCGAGCTGGGCAAGCACGCGGACCACGCTCTCGTTCTGCGCCTCGGCCAGCCGGGCGGCGCGCTCGTACCCCGCCTCACTGAGCCTGGCGCGCTCGATGAGCGCGGACCCGAGCGCCCGCGCAAAGTTGTCACGATCCTCGACAGACGCCAACATCGCCTTTACTCCATTACACTTAACAGTATGTGTTAACCTGGCACCTCACGCAAACTGAATCGGGCCGTGCGCCCAGGTGAGCCAG
>JBEPXW010000037.1:0-9604 GCA_041641715.1 Pseudomonadota bacterium | reverse complement strand
GCGGCAATCCGGACTGCGCCGTGCCAAGCACGTCGCCCGCCCCGCGAATCCTCAGGTCCTCCTCGGCGATCCGGAAACCGTCCTCGGTCTCGCGCATGATCCCCAGGCGCGCCCGCGCCGTCTCGCCAAGCGGCGGCGCGTAGAGCAGGAGGCAGAAAGAGCGCCCTGCCCCGCGCCCGACGCGCCCGCGCAACTGGTGAAGCTGGGCGAGACCGAAATGCTCGGCCTGCTCGATCACCATGATCGTCGCCTCGGGCACATCGACACCGACCTCGATCACAGTAGTGGCGACCAGCACGCGCCGCTGGCCGGACTGGAAGCCCGCCATCGCCCGGTCGCGCTCATCGGCGGTGAGCTGGCCGTGGACGAGCGCGACGTTCTCCTCGCCCAGCGCGGCGCAGAGCGCGCGGTGGCGCTCCTCGGCGGCGACCAGCGGCACGGTCTCGCTCTCGCCGACCAGCGGACAGACCCAGTAGGCGCGCTCGCCGCGATGGATGGCGCCGCGGAGGCGCTCGACCACCTCCTCGTAGCGCTCCATCGACACGAGGCGTGTGTCCACCGGCTGCCGCCCGGGCGGCTTCTCGTCGAGGACGGAGATGTCGAGGTCGCCATAGCCGGCCAGCGCCAGCGTGCGCGGGATCGGCGTCGCCGTCATCACCAGCATGTCGGCGCCCTGCGGCGCCTTCGCCGCCAGGTCCATGCGCTGGCGGACGCCAAAGCGGTGCTGCTCGTCGATCACGGCGAGGCGGAGGTCGTGGAAGGCGACACCCTCCTGGAAGAGCGCGTGGGTGCCGATGACGATGCCGGCGCGGCCCTCGGCGATGGCGGCGAGCTTCTCCGTGCGCGTGGCGCCCTTGTCGCGGCCGGTGAGCAGCGTCATCTCGACGCCGGCCGCCTCGCAGAGGGCGGCCATGTTGGCGGCGTGCTGGCGGGCGAGGATCTCGGTCGGCGCCATCAGCGCGCCCTGCCCGCCCGCCTCCACGGCGACCAGCATGGCCATCAGCGCCACCCAGGTCTTGCCGGCGCCGACGTCGCCCTGGAGGAGCCGCATCATCCGCTCCGGGGCGGCCATGTCGGCGGCGATCTCGGCGAGCGTGCGCTGCTGCGCGCCGGTGGGCGGATGGCCGAAGGCCGCCTCGGCCCGGGCCCGGAGCGCGCCGTCGCCCTCGCTCGGCCGGCCCTTGCCGCGGCGCATCTTCGCGCGGGCGATCTGGAGGGCGAGCTGGTGCGACAGCAGCTCGTCATAGGCGAGGCGCTGGCGCGCCGGGGCGCCGTAGCTGATGGCGCGCAGGGAGTCGGGCCGGTGCGCCTCCCGCACGGCCTCGGCCCAGGCTGGCCAGTTGCGCTCGGCACGCATGGAAGCGTCGAGCCATTCGGGCAGGTCCGGCAGGCTTCCGAGCGCCGCCGCGACGGCGCGGGAGAGGGTGCGCTGTGTCAGCCCCTCGGTCAGCGGGTAGACCGGCTCGAAGGGCTGGAGCGTCTCCGCCTCCTTCTCCGTCAGGATCAAGTCGGGGTGCGGCATCTGCAGGCGGCCGTCATAGAGCTCCAACTTGCCCGAGATCACCCGCCGGGCACCGGACGGCAGCGTGCGGTGCAGCCAGTCCCCCTTGGCGTGGAAAAAGACCAGCTCGAACCAGGTGCCGCCGCCCTGGACGTGGACCCGGTAGGGCGCGGATTTCCGGCGGCCCGGGTAATGCTCACCGACCGTGACCAGGACCGTGACCACCTGGCCGGGATCGGCGCCGACGAGGCTCTCGCGGAGTCGCCTGTCCACGACGCCGTTCGGCAGGTGGAACAGGAGGTCCACGAGGCGGGTGACGCCGAGCCGGGCGAAGAGCTCCGCCGTCCGGCCGCCGACACCGGGCAGGCCGGTCAGGTCGGCGAAGAGCGGATAGAGGATCTCCGGGCGCGGCATGGCCGGAGGATGCGCGGGGCCGGGATCGGGTTCAAGCGCCGATGAGCTTCAGCCAGGCGTCCTCGTCGATCACCTCGACGCCCGCCTCCTCGGCCTTCTTCAGCTTCGAGCCGGCGCCGGGGCCGGCCACCACGAGGTCCGTGTTGCCGGAGACGGAGCCGGAAACCTTGGCGCCGAGCGACTCCGCGCGGGCCTTGGCCTCGGCCCGGCTCATGCGCTCGAGCGTGCCGGTGAAGACGACGGTCTTGCCGGCGACGGGGCTGTCGGCGGCCTGCGGGCGCTCGGCGTCCTCCGGCGTGACGTGCTCGAGCAGGCGGTCGACGGCCTTGCGGTTGTGCTCGTCGGCGAAGAAGGCGATGACGGCGTCGGCCATCACCTCGCCGACGCCGTCGATGGCGAGGATCTGCTCGCGCGTGGCCGGATCGTCGGCGGCCTTGGTCATGGTGTCGGCGAAGTTCTCCCAGGAGCCGTAACGGCGGGCGAACATGCGCGCGGTGACGTCGCCCACATGCGGGATGCCGAGGGCGAAGATGAAGCGGGCGAGCGGCACCCGGCGGCGGTCGTCGATCGCCTTGAAAAGGTTCTCGACGGACTTGGCGTTGGTCGGCTGGCCCTTCTCGTCGCGGCGGTAGAGCTCGATCTCGCCCTTCTCCTGGCGGGCCTCGAGCGTGAAGATGTCGGCGGGCTCCTTGATCCAGCCCTTCTCGTGGAAGGCCTCGATCTGCTTGGTGCCGAGGCCGTCGATGTCCATGGCCGCGCGCGAGACGAAGTGCTTGAGGCGCTCGACCACCTGCGCCGGGCAGGTCAGGCCGCCGGTGCAGCGGCGCACCGCCTCGCCCTTCTCGCGGACGGCGGGGCTGCCGCAGATCGGGCATTCGGTGGGGAACGCGTAAGGTTTCGCGTCCTTCGGGCGCTTCGAGAGGTCGACGTCGAGCACCTTCGGGATCACGTCGCCCGCCCGGTAGACGATCACGGTGTCGCCAATGCGCAGGTCCCTGCCCTCGCGGATCGGCTCGCCGCTCGCGTCGCGCCCGGCGATGTAGTCCTCGTTGTGCAGCGTTGCGTTCGAGACGACGACGCCGCCGACGGTCACCGGCCTCAGCCGCGCGATCGGCGAGAGGGCGCCGGTGCGGCCGACACTGATCTGGATGTCCTCCAGCACCGTGTAGGCGCGCTCGGCCGGAAACTTGTGGGCGATGGCGAAGCGCGGCGCGCGCGAGACGAAGCCGAGCCGCTCCTGCCAGTCGAGCCGGTTCACCTTGTAGACCATGCCGTCGATGTCGTAGCCGAGCTCGGCGCGCTCGCGCTCGACCTCGCCGTAATGCTCGAGCAGCGCCTCGACGGAGTCACAGCGGGCGAGCAGCGGGTTGACGGGGAAGCCCCAGTCGCGGATCGCCTCGAGCACGCCCCACTGGGTGTCGGCGGGCAGGTCCGAAACGTCGCCCCAGCCCCAGGCGAAGAACCTCAGCGGGCGCGAGGCCGTGATCTTCGGGTCGAGCTGGCGCAGGCTGCCGGCGGCGGCGTTGCGGGGGTTGGCGAAGACCTTGCCGCCTTTCTCCTCCTGGCGGGCGTTCAGCGCGGCGAAGTCGTCATGGTGCATGTAGACCTCGCCGCGGACCTCGAAGACCTCCGGCACCCCATCCTTCAGCCGATCCGGGATTTCCTCGATGGTAAGGGCGTTTGCAGTGACATTCTCACCCTCGTAGCCATCGCCCCGCGTCGCCGCCTCGACGAGCACGCCGCCCTCGTAGCGGAGCGAGAGAGAGAGGCCGTCCATTTTAGGTTCTGACGTAAATTCAATAGGTTCTGATTTCAAATTGAGAAACCGTCTTATCCTTTGGACGAAATCCTCTACGTCATCGCCGGAAAACGCATTTCCGAGGGTCAGCATCGCCACCCGATGACGGACCTTGGCGAAGGTCTCCGCGGGCGGGGCCCCCACCCGCTGCGTCGGGCTGTCGGATCGGGTGAGGTCGGGGAAAGCCTCCTCCAGCTCGAGGAGATGCCGTTTCAGCTTATCATACTCGGCGTCGGAGACGAGCGGCGCGTCCTCGGTGAAATAGGCCCGGTCGTAGCGGTCGATCTCGGCGCTCAGGCGCTCGATCGCGGCCTTGGCCTCGTCCTCGGAGAGGTCGCCCGGCGCGGCCCCGGCCCGGTCCTCGGCCATGTCTCAGGCCTCGTCCTGCACCGCCTCGGCGCGGGACTTGCCGGTGACCTCCTGCGCCAGCGCCGCGCTCATGAAGGCGTCGAGGGCGCCGTCGAGCACGCGCTGGGTGTCGGAGGTCTCCACGCCCGTGCGCAGGTCCTTCACCATCTGGTAGGGCTGCAAGACATAGGAGCGGATCTGGTGGCCCCAGCCGATGTCGGCCTTGGAGTCCTCCATTTCCTGCTGCTTCTCGCGGCGCTTCTTCAGCTCGAGGTCATAGAGCCGCGCGCGCAGGGCCGCCATGGCGTTGGCCCGGTTCTGGTGCTGCGACTTCTCCGAGGAGGTCACGACGATGCCGGTCGGGATGTGCGTCATGCGCACGGCCGAGTCGGTCTTGTTGACGTGCTGGCCGCCGGCGCCCGACGAGCGGAAGGTGTCCACCCGGATATCGCTCGGGTTGACGTCGATCTCGATCGAATCGTCGATCACCGGGTAGACCCAGACCGAGGAGAACGAGGTGTGCCGCCGCGCCTGTGAGTCGAAGGGCGAGATCCGCACCAGCCGGTGCACGCCCGACTCGGTCTTCAGCCAGCCATAGGCATTGTCGCCCTTCACCTGGTAGGTGACGGCCTTGATGCCCGCCTCCTCGCCCGGCGTCTCATGCAGGAGGTCGACCTTGTAGCCGCGCTGCTCGGCCCAGCGGACATACATGCGGGCGAGCATCGCCGCCCAGTCGCAGCTCTCGGTGCCGCCTGCCCCGGCGTGAATCTCGAGATAGGCGTCGTTGCCGTCGACCTCGCCGGAGAGCAGCGCCTCGATCTCCTTCTGCGCCGCCTGGTCGCGCAGGTCCGCGAGCGCGGTCTCGGCGTCGGCGACGATTTCTTCGTCCCCGTCCGCCTCGCCGAGCTCGATAAGCTCGACATTGTCGTTGAGCGCCGACTCGAGCGCCCGGTATCCCTCGATGGCGTCCTCGAGCTTCTGTCGCTCGCGCATCACCTTCTGGGCGTGCGCCGGATCGTCCCACAACTTCGGGTCCTCGGCGCGCGCGTTCAGCTCCTCGAGCCGGTGCTCGGCCGTCTCCCAGCCGAGCCGCTGGCGCAGGAGCTCCAGCGACTTCCCTATCTCGTCGACGAGGGCTTCGGTCTCGGCCTTCATGCGCGCTCCGCGGATAAGCCTCCATGCACGCAGCTAGATAGCCGCGGGGCGGGGCGAGGTAAAGCGGGGCGCGGATGGTGTCGCGGCAGACGCTATTGGCGCGTCACGACCAGCGGCAGGTCGGACTGGACCTGGCCGGTCGACTTGTTGACGTAGCGGACGCGATACCGCCCCGGCTTCCGCGGGGCCGTGAACGTCGCGAAGGCCCGGTCGCCAGAGTCCGAGCCGGGCTTGGCGGTGACGACCGAGTCGTTGGCCGGATTGACGAGCTGGAACCGGTCGTCAGGGTCCACCGGCCCGTTCCACTCGACTCGGAATGATTCGCCCACGGTGGCCAGGCTCGGTGAGCGCATCCAGGTGCGCGGAGGGCCGACGGAGACGGGCAGCGCGCGCAGAACGGCGCGCTCGGCACCGCCGACATAGCGCACCAGGTACTCGCCGGGCTGCTGCGGCATGCGCAAACGGGTCACGTTCTCGGCGCCGGACTGGCCCTCGGCCGGCGCCTCGGAGACCACCACGCCGCGGTTGGGATCGACGATCTGGATCATGTCGCCCGGGCGTGCCGGGCCGTGCCACCGGATCTCGACCGGGAACCCAGCGCCGATCTCCTTGGCGACCTTCAGCCGGACGGGCACGCCCGCCACCTCGAAGCTCCGGCGCGCGAGCGTCACGCCGGCCTGGTTCACGTAGCGGAGCTCGTAGCTCCCCGGCCTGGACGGGGCCGTCACCGGGACGCTGCCGCCGGTCGCCGCGCCGCTGGCAAGGAGCTGGCCGCGGCCACGCTGGGTGACCGGGCCCCAGAGCTGGAGCTGGCCACCGGCAACGCCGCCGGAAACGGTGACGCCGACCTTCTGGCCCGGATCGACCGTCCAGGGCGCCTCGATGGACGCCCGCTGGGCGATCAGCAACGGCCGGCCCTCGGCATCACCGGGAGGGGGCGCCTCGGCAGCGAACGCCGGCGCCGCGATCAGGGCGGCCAGACACACCGGGAGCAGCACCATGCGGTTCACGGGAATCCTCCCTTCCTCGACTTGCGGCTTTCGGGCGGCTTCTTCGGCGACCTAAACGCCCGCCCGGCCCGTTTCGTTCCGCGGCGCGCCGGGATCTCAGTAGATGCCGCCCGTCCCGAGGCCGCCGCTGCCCCCGCTCTCCTGCTGGGGCGGCGGCTGCTGGATCACGCCCTCGCCCTGCGGCTCCGCCTCCCGGATCACGGACTCCTCGTTCAGCGGCAGATCGGAGGTATCGATGTCGGAGATCATGCGCCCGCTCATCCCTTCGAACAGCCAGTCGTCACCGCCGAGCGCGGCAACCTGCTCGTAGACGCCGGGCACGGTGCCGGCGCGCAGGCGCTCGGTGATGACGTGCGGGCCGGAGGCGTCGTCCGGCAGGCGCTCGCCCGTCTCGCGGTCGATCTTGACCGTCACCATCTCGCCCTCCACCGGCGCGCGGAACTCGCCCGGCTGGCGGTTCTCCATCGCGGCGAGCATGAACTCCTTGAAGACCGGGCCGCAGAGCGTGCCGCCATAGGCGCCGCGCCCCATAGGCGTCGGGTTGTCGTAGCCGATGAAGCAGCCGGCCGCGAGATTCGGGGCATAGCCCACGAACCACGCGTCGCGCGCCTCGTTGGTGGTGCCGGTCTTGCCCGCCACGGGGAAGCCGAGGTCTCCCACGGTCCGCGCGGCCGTGCCCCGCTGCACCACGCCCTGCATCATCGAGACGAGCTGCTGGGCGGTCACCGGGTTCATGATCTGCGCCCGCGTGTCGTAGAGCACGGGCGTGTCGCCCTTCTCGTACTCGGCCTGCTGGCAGCCCTCGCACTGGCGGGGGTCGTGGCTGTAGAGCGTCTCGCCGTAGCGATCCTGCACGCGGTCGACCACGGTCGGCCGCACGCGCTTGCCGCCATTGGCGAACATCGAGTAGGCCGCGACCATGTTGTAGAGCGTGGTCTCCCCGGCGCCGAGCGCGTAGGAAAGGTGGTGCGGCATGTCCTCGTAGACGCCGAACCGCTCGGCGTAGTTCGCCACCCGGTCCATGCCGATCGCCTGGGTGATGCGCACCGTCATCAGGTTGCGCGAGAGCTCGAGCCCGCGCCGGAGCGGCGTCGGCCCCATGAAGGTCTGCGACGAGTTCTGCGGCCGCCAGTCCTCCTGCCCCTGCTGGCGCACCACCACGGGCGCGTCGAGCACGATGGTTGCGGGCGTGAAGCCCGCATCCAGCGCGGCGGCGTAGACGAAGGGCTTGAAGGCCGAGCCGGGCTGGCGCTCGGCCTGCGTGGCGCGGTTGAAAACGCTGGCGTCGAAGGAGAAGCCGCCCTGCATGGCCAGCACGCGGCCCGAGAAAGGATCCATCGCCATGAAGGCGCCCTGCACCTCCGGGATCTGGCGGAGCGTCCAGTCGCCGCCCTCGCCGGCGCGGGCGACATAGACCACGTCGCCGGGCTGCCAGAGGTCCGACGGCCGGCGCGGCGCGCCCTGCCGCCGGCCGTCCCGCTCGACCGCCTTGATCCAGTTGCGCTCGGCGGCGAGGTCGAGCCGCGCGGTGCCCTCGCCCTCGACTCCCTCGATGCCGACGAGCGCCGTCGTGTCGCCGGTCTCGAGCACCACCGCCGGATGCCAGTCGGGTATGTCGCGCGGGATCTCCGTCTCGGTCAGCAGTTCCCGCCAGTTGTCCGCCTCGCCCTCGCCGACCGCCTCGATGCGCGCCGCGGGGCCGTGATAGACGCCCCTGCCCCGGTCGTAGCGCTCGAGGCCGCTGCGCAGCGCCTTGGCCGCGATCTCCTGCAGCTCCGGGTCGATCGTGGCGCGGACGGCGAGGCCACCCTCGTAGAGATCGTCCGCGCCGAGCTCGTCCGTGAGTTGCCGGCGCACCTCCTCCGTGAAGTAGCTGCGCTCGGCCGAGGCCAGCGCCGGCGGCCGGGCCTTGCCGATGATCGTCTCGAGCCGCTGCGCCTTCGCCGCACGCGCCTCGGCGCGGGTCAGGTAGCCGTTCTGCGCCATCTCCTCCAGCACGTAGTTCCGCCGCGCCACCGCGGCCTCGGTGTCGCGGATCGGGTGCAGGTTCGAGGGTGCCTTCGGCAGCGCGGCGAGATAGGCAGCCTCCTCCGGCGTGAGCTCCTCGAGCGGCTTGCCGAAATAGGTCTGCGCCGCAGCCATGATGCCGTAGGTGTTCTGGCCGAGGAAGATGTCGTTGAGGTAGAGCTCGAGGATCTTGTCCTTCGACAGCGCCCCCGAGATGCGCACGGCGAGGATCGCCTCCTTGATCTTGCGCTCCAGCGTGCGCTCGTTGCCGACGAGGAAGTTCTTCATCACCTGCTGGGTGATCGTGGAGGCTCCCGAGAGTCGCGCCGACTCGCCGGAGACGCGGGCCATGCCGTAGCGGATCACCGCCTTGGCGATGCCGACGGCGTCGACGCCCGGATGGGTGTAGAAGTTCTTGTCCTCGGCCGAGACGAAGGCGTGCTTGACGCGGTCCGGCACCTCCTCGATCGGGATGAAGAGGCGCTTCTCGCGGTAGAACTCGGCGATGATGTCGCCTTCGCCGGAGTAGACGCGGCTCACCATCGGCGGGCTGTAGTCCACGAGCTCGCCGGTGCCCGGCAGGTCGCGGTCGTAGATGTAGACGAGCCCCGCGAGCCCGCCTACCGCGAAAATGAAGCCGTTGGCCGCCAAGCCGAAAAGCGTGCCGATGAACCTGATCATGCCGCCGATCTAGTCCTGCCTTGCCTGGGTCCGCGCGTCGCCCTCACCTGCGCATGATAACGCGGCTGCCGGGCGGATCGTTTCCATAGACCGTCGCATTTATCGCCTTCGAGCGCGCCGCGCCAGCATCCCGGACCGAGTGCCGCGGGGGCGAGACGGCCGGGCAACAAACACTATCACGGGGCATCCCCCCTTGAAATTCCGTTTGTCAGGACAGTGTCGCTTCATTATATGCTCGCGGTGGGCCGGATGGCCCGGACCCTCTTTGGATAGCCTCAGAGGTTACGCCCAATTCCCGGGTTCGGTGCTTCTCGCCGGCTCCGGCGCAGGTTTCACACGCGCAGGGCGACTTGCGCGGGCGTCCGGAGGGGACGAAGACCGGACCATGATCCGTGCGCCCGCACGGAATGGAACTCACCGCGCCAGACCGCTGGCGCCCGGACGAAAACAACGCGATGCTGGACCCGCGCGCAGGAACAACCGACCGAGACGGGCAGGATGACATCACCGCTGCCCCGGCCGCGCGCCCGCGCCCCATCGCCCAACAAGGAAGAAGTCGGCCCGCAGCGCCCCGGCCAATCGCCCGGCGCGCTCCCGGCGGCTTGAGAATTCATGGCAAAGAAGATGCTCATCGACGCCACCCACCTCGAGGAGACTCGGGTGGTCGTGGTCGACGGAAACAAGGTTGAC
>JBEPXW010000036.1:0-10042 GCA_041641715.1 Pseudomonadota bacterium | reverse complement strand
GCTCAAGAGCACGTTCTGCCTGCTGCGCGACGGGCAGGCGATCCTCTCGCAGCATCTCGGCGATCTCGGGGACGCCGCGACGTATCTCGACTACCGCAGGGCGCTCGCGCTCTACCTTTCGCTGTTCGACCACGCGCCGGAGGCGCTGGTCGTGGACATGCACCCCGAATACCTCTCGACCAAGCTCGGCCGCGAGCGGGCGGCGGAGGAGGACCGCGAAATCGAGGAGGTCCAGCACCACCACGCCCACGTCGCCGCCTGCCTCGCCGAGAACGGCGTCCCGCTTGATACGACGCCGGTGCTCGGGATCGCGCTCGACGGCCTCGGCTTCGGCCCGGACGGCACGCTCTGGGGCGGCGAGTTCCTGCGCGCGGACTATCTCGGCTACGAACGGCTCGGGCACCTGCCGCGCGTGGCGATGCCGGGCGGCGACCAGGTCGTGCGCCAGCCCTGGCGGAGCGCCTTCGCCCATCTCGACGCCACGCTCGGCTGGGAGCGGGTGCGGCGCGAGAACGGCGGCCTGGAGTTCGTCGGGTCTCTCGAGGCGAAGCCCCTCGCGACACTGGCGGCGATGACGGCCAAGGGCGTCAACAGCCCGCTCTCTAGCTCCTGCGGGCGGCTCTTCGACGCCATCGCCGCCATCGCCGGCGTCTGCCGCGACGGGGTGAGCTACGAGGGCCAGGCGGCGATCGAGCTCGAGGCGCTGGTCGAGGCGCGGGCGCTGGCGGACACGGAAGGCTACCCGATCACGCTCCGGCCCGGCGCGGAGGGACCGGCGACCGTGGACTTCGCGCCGATGTGGCGGGCGGTGCTCGAGGACCTCGGGCGCGGCGCGCCCGCCGGCGTCGTTGCGGCGCGGTTCCACCGCGGCTTCGCGGATGCAGTCGTCGCGATGGCGCGGCACCTCCTGGAACGGGAAGGCGCGCGGCTTGCGCGCACGGTCGCGCTCTCTGGCGGCACGTTCCAGAACGCGCTGCTCCTGGAGACCGTCGGCCACGCCCTCGAGGCGGAGGGGCTGACCGTGCTTACGCACGCGCAGGTCCCCGCGAATGACGGCGGAGTCTCGCTCGGACAGGCGGCCGTGGTCGCCGCACGGCTCATCAGGGCGCGGCAGGGCCCGCGCGGAGAGGTGACAACATGTGCCTAGGCATCCCCGGACAGGTCGTCTCGATCTCGGACGCGGAGGACATGCTCGGCGTGGTCGACGTCTCCGGCGTCAGGCGCGAGATCAACCTGATCTGCGTCGTCGACGACGACCATCCCATCGAGGCCTGCGTCGGCGACTGGGTGCTGGTCCATGTCGGATTCGCCATGAGCCGGATCGACGAGGCGGAGGCAGCGGCGACGCTGCAGATCCTGAAGGAGCTGGATGAGGTCGAGCCCGAGCTCGACGCCATGCGGACCTCCGGCGAGGCGTGAGGGACAGGCGTGTGACAGCTACGAGCAGGCACGGCCATGCCGGATGAAAAACTGGGGGAGCTCTACCCGACTCACTGGAACCGGAAGGTCCACGTGGCGACCCACCGCATTCTTCGGGACCTGACGCACACCTACCTGGCTGGCGACTTTTGTATCTCGAGGTCCGCGCCGCCGAATAGCAGGGAGCCTGCGCGATGAAATATGTCGACGAGTTCCGCGACCCGGAGAAGGCCAGAGCCCTCCTCCGCGAGATCGACAGGCTGGTGGCGCGAATCGACATCTGCCGCCGCCGCCCGGTTTCGCTGATGGAGGTCTGCGGCGGGCACACCCACGCCATCTTCAAGTTCGGCATCGAGACCATGCTGCCCGATGCCATCGAGCTCGTGCATGGACCCGGCTGTCCGGTCTGCGTGCTGCCCATGGGC
This sequence comes from Pseudomonadota bacterium, assembly GCA_041641715.1. GTDB lineage: Bacteria > Pseudomonadota > Alphaproteobacteria > Rhodobacterales > Rhodobacteraceae > Thermohalobaculum. Next base: position 8,198 of record JBEPXW010000036.1, on the reverse strand, counting down.
CGAGTGGATGACTGCGTGGCGCTGGCCGAGATGCCCGGCGTGATTTTCACCACCTTCGGCGACGCCATGCGGGTGCCCGGCTCGCGGAAAAGCCTGATGCAGGCCAAGGGGGACGGGGCGGACGTGCGGATGGTCTACTCGCCGCTGGACGCGCTGGCGCTGGCGCGCAAGCACCCCGACCACGAGGTCGTCTTCTTCGGGCTCGGCTTCGAGACGACGATGCCATCGACGGCGCTGACCATCCTGCAGGCGGAGAAGGAGGACATCGAGAACTTCTCGCTCTTCTGCAACCACATCACCATCATCCCGACCATCAAGGCGATCCTCGACAGCCCGGGGATGGCGCTCGACGGCTTCATCGGGCCGGGGCACGTCTCGATGGTGATCGGCACGCGGCCCTACCGCTTCATCGCCGATGATTACAGGCGGCCGATGACCATCTCCGGCTTCGAGCCGCTCGACGTGCTGCAATCGACCTGGATGGTGCTGAAGCAGATCGCCGAGGGGCGCTGCGAGATCGAGAACCAATACAACCGCGTCGTGCCCGAGAACGGCAACCGCGCGGCCCTCTCGGCGGTGACCAGGGTCTTCGAGCTGCGCGAGTTCTTCGAGTGGCGCGGGCTCGGCTCGATCGACCACTCGGGGGTCAGGCTGCGCGAGAGCTACGCGCATTACGACGCCGAGAAAAAGTTCTCGGTGCCCGCGCTGAGGATCGCCGACCCGACGTCCTGCCAGTGCGGCGAGGTGCTCAAGGGCGCCATCAAGCCCTGGGAGTGCAAGGTGTTCGGCAAGGCCTGCACCCCGGAGACTCCGCTCGGCGCGCTTATGGTCTCATCGGAAGGCGCCTGCGCGGCCTACCATCAGTTCGGCGCCATCCGGCGCCAGCACGACAAGGCGACACGGGACGACGCGGCATGACAAAGACGGCCGACGCCCCCGACCGGCCCACCAGGCGACGCCGCGGCACGGTCCACGTGCCGACCGTGACGCTCGCCCATGGCGGGGGCGGCTCGGCGATGCGCAACCTGGTCGACGACGTCTTCGTTTCCGCCTTCGACAACCCGGCGCTCGACGCGCTCGACGATCAGGCGCGGTTCGGGCTGACCGATCTTGGCCGTTTCGGCGACCGACTCGCCTTCACCACCGACTCCTTCGTCGTCGATCCCCTGATCTTCCCGGGCGGCGACATCGGCAAGCTGGCGGTCTGCGGCACGATAAATGATCTCGCGGTCGGCGGCGCGACCCCGCTCTACCTCTCCTGCAGCGCGATCATCGAGGAGGGGCTCGAGATGGACACGCTCCGCGCCGTCGCCCGCTCCATGGCCGAGGCGGCGGCGGGAGCCGGCGTGCAGATCGTCACCGGCGACACCAAGGTCGTGCAAAAGGGCACCTGCGACAAGCTCTTCCTCAACACAACCGGCCTCGGCGTGATTGGCGCCGGCATCGACCTCGGCGCCCACCGCTGCCGTCCGGGCGACGCCGTGCTGGTCAACGGCCTGCTCGGCGAGCACGGCGCCGCGATCCTGAACGCCCGCGGCGACATGGCGCTCTCGACCGAGATCGAGAGCGACTGCGCGGCACTGCACGGGCTGATCGCCGCGCTGCTCGACGCCGCGCCCGGCACCCGCTTCATCCGCGACGCCACGCGGGGCGGCATCGCCACGGTGCTCAATGAGGCGGCAGAGGCATCCCAAGTCGGCATCCAGGTCACCGAGACCGCCACGCCCATGCGCGACGACGTCAAGGCGTTCTGCGAGATCCTCGGCCTCGACCCGCTCTACCTCGCCAACGAGGGCAAGGTCGTCTTTGTCGTGCCCGAGCCCGAGCGGGAGGCCGCCCTCGGCGCACTCCGCGCCCATCCGCTCGGCCGCGAGGCGGCCGTCATCGGCCGCGTCACCGACGGCATGGCGGGCCGCGTCGTCATGGACACCGTCTTCGGCGGCCAGCGCATCGTGGACATGCTGGTCGGCGACCAGTTGCCGAGGATCTGCTGAGATGCACGAGCTGGCCCTGACCGAGAGCATCGTGACGCGGGTGTCCGAGCATGCCGGGGGCGGCCGGGTGCGCCGCGTCACGCTCGAGGTCGGTCGTCTCACCTGCGTCTCGCCCGACGCGATGCGCTTCTGCTTCGACGTGGTCGCCGAGGGCACGGCGCTCGAGGGCGCGATGCTCGAGATCGTCGAGATCGAGGCCCGTGCCCGGTGCCGGGCCTGCGGCGCGGAGTTCCCCCGGACGACGCTCTGGGAGCCCTGCCCCTGCGGCTCGGACGACATCGAGCGGCTCGCGGGGGAGGAACTCAACGTGAAGGAATACGAGCTGGAGGTCGCGGCGACGCCGCCGATCGACCCGGCGCGAGTTGGAGGCTGAGCGATGTGCCAGACATGCGGGTGTTCGGACGGCGCCAGGGTGAGCGTTATGAACCTTCCGGCCGGGGACGGGTCGGACGCCAGGGGCGCGCATCGCCATCATGGCCATGCGCACGAGCACGACCATCCTCACGGCCATGAGCACGGCGCTCATGGCGACCATCCTCACGACGACCACGGCACCACCGTGCCGCTCGCGGAGGCGGTGCTCGCCAAGAACGACGCGCTGGCCGAGCGCAACCGCGCCTGGCTCGCCGGCCGCGAGATCCTCGCGCTCAACCTCGTCGGCGGTCCAGGCGCCGGCAAGACGACGCTGCTCGAGCGCACCATCCGCGAGCTTGCCGGCCGCCACGCCCTCTCCGTGATCGAGGGCGACCAGGCCACGAGCAACGACGGCGAGCGGATCAGGGCGGCGGGGGCGCCCGTCGTCCAGATTAACACCGGCAGCGGCTGTCACCTCGACGCCGACATGGTCGCGCGCGGCCTCGCCGCGCTGAAGCCCGCGGTCGGCTCGGCGGTGATGATCGAGAACGTCGGCAACCTCGTCTGCCCGTCGCTCTTCGACCTCGGCGAAAGCGCCAAGGTGGCCATCCTCTCGCTTCCCGAGGGCGAGGACAAGCCGGTCAAGTACCCGCACATGTTCCGCGCCGCGCGGCTTCTGCTGATCAACAAGATCGACCTCCTGCCGCATCTCGATTTCGACCTCGACCGTTGCGTGGCGCTCGCCCGGCAGGTGAACCCGGAGATCGAGGTCCTGCCGGTCTCGGCCCGCACCGGCGAGGGGCTCGACGCCTGGTATGCGTGGCTCGCGTCGGCCGTGGCGCGGTCAGTTTGAGGCGTCGACGTTCTCCAGCCAGGCCTCGAAACGGCGACGCCGCAGCTCGGCGGTCTGCGCGTACCAGGCATGGTCCTTGATGATCGCCTCGCCGAGATGGCGCGGCGCCGTCGGCATGTGCGGGGGCATCGGGATGCCCGCGGTGACGTGCAGCCCGATCCGGCGCTGCGCGGAGAGGCGCGCCGGGCCGTAGGAAATGCGGTTGGCGAGTGCGCCCAGGCGCTCGCTGGCGGTGGCGAAACGGATGAACCGCCCCGCGAGGGCGCGGTCCGGCGTGCCGGCCGGGATGGCCCAGTTGTTGAATTCCAACAGCGCGCTGTCCCAGATGATCGAGATCGGCGCGCCCTCCATCACCTGCGCATGGAAGAAGCGGCCGTTGTAGCCGGAGGCCATGGCGACCTCGCCGCTGCGCAGAAGCTCGACGGGCTCGGCCCCGTCCTTCCACCAGACGGTCTGGCCGCGGATCCGGTCGAGCCCGCGAAAGGCGAGGTTCAGGCCGCGTTCGGTGCTGAGCAGATCGTAGATCTGTGCGCGCGGCACCCCGTAGGTGCGCAACGCCCACTCCAGCAGGCCGACCGGCGCCTTGCGCAGCGCGCGCTTGCCGGGGAAGGCCTCGAGATCGAAGAAGTCGGCCACGCTCTGCGGCTTCGCGCCGGGGAAAGCGCGGTCGTCATAGGCGATCACCGTCGCAAAGACGATGTGGCTGATCGAGCAGGGGCCGAACGAGCCCGGTATGAAATCCTCGGCAGCCGGCGTGCCATCCGGCGCGGGCGCGAGGATGGCCGGGTCGAACGGCTCGAGCAGGCCGGCCCGGCAGGCGGTGCGCGCGTCGGCCCGGATCATGTCGATCACGTCCCAGGTCGGCTCGCCCTCGCCGGAAAGATGCCGGCGGATCGCCTCGATGCCGCCGTCGTAGTGCACGGTCTCGACCTCGATCCCGGTGGCCTCGGTGAACGGCTCGAAGAGGGCGGCGCGCTGGCTCGCCTCGTAGGCGCCGCCCCAGGTGAGGACCGTGAGCGTACGCTCATCGGCCGCCGCGCCCGTCGCGAGCGCGGCAAGGACGACGACGAGGATCTCAAGCCGCCGCATTCTCTTCCCGGCGCAGGTCCTGCACCGCCTCGACATAGCCCGCGATCACCGCCGACTCCGGCACCACGCCGAGGAGTCGGCCGTCGTCGGCAACGACCGGCACCGCCTCGCCGATGAAGTCGCGCATGGCGATCATAGCGTCCCAGAGCGTCGTGCGTTCGCCAAAGACGACAGCGTCGGTCCGGGCGACCTCGGCGAGCGGGGTTGCGTCCGGCCGCGCGACGGCGTCCTGGAGATGCACCTGGCCGCGCAAGCGGCCGTCGCGGTCGGTGAGCAGGGCCTCCGCCCGGCCCTCGGCCTCGAGGCGGGCGAGCAGCGTCCCGACCGTGTCGTCCGACGCGAGCGCGATGTAGTCGCGGCTGAGACGGGCGGCGACGGGCCGGTGCCGGAGGATCGCCCGGTCACGGCCGAGCGAAAGGTCGAAGCCGCGCCCGGCGAGCTGTATGTCGAAGAGCGAGCGCCCGATTATCCGGTAGGCGACGAGGTTAGAGAACACCACGGCGACCATGGCGGCGATGGTGAGGTCGTAGTTCCGGGTCAGCTCGAAGACGATGAGGATCGTCGTTAGCGGCGCGCCGATCACAGGACTCGTGACCGCCATCATGCCGCAGATGGCATAGGGCACGATGCCAGAATGCGCGAGCGGCAGGACCGCCGGCCAGACGAGGCCGAAAAGTGCCCCGGCAAGGATGCCGATGAGCAGCGCGGGGCTGAACACGCCGCCGACGAAGCCGAAGCCGAGGCAGAGCGCGGTGAGCGCCACCTTGGCGACAACCAGCAGCACGAGCTCGCCGGCACTGAATGCGCCCTCGATCGTGGCGAAGCGCAGCGTCTCCTTGCCGATGCCGAGAACCTCGGGCAGCTCGAGGGCGACCACGCCCAGCACAAGGCCCGCCAGCGCCGGGCGCAGCGCGGCCGGCAGCGGCACGCGGGCGGCCGCCCGAGCGGCGCGGACGATCAGGGCGACATAGCCGGCGGCAAGGAAGGCGGCGAGGACGCCCTCGACGGCGAAGAGCAGGAACTCGTGGCCGTGCCGGACGCCGGCGAACTCGACCAGGAAGAGCGGCGGGCGCTCGAACACCACGTTCGCCATGACGTAGCCGGTGGCCGCGGCCACCGTGACCGGCGCGAAGGCGCGCAGCGAGTAGTGGCGCAGGATGACCTCGTGGGCGAAGACAAGCCCGGCGATCGGCGCGTTGAAGGCGGTGGCGATCGCGGCGGCAACGCCGCAGGCAATGGCAACCGCCTGGATGTCCGGGATGCGCCGGCCCAGCCGACTCGCCAGCGCGCCGATCAGCGTGCCCATGTAGACGAGCGGCCCGTACTGGCCCACCGAGGCGCCGCTGCCGAGCGAGACGAGCGCGGCGAGGGTGGAGGCGAGCCCGCTGCGAAGCGTTGGCGGGGGCTGGCGCATCTGCACCGCGAAGATCGCGTCCGGCGGCCCGAGGGCCCGGCCCTCGCGCACCCAGCGGGTGACGAGCTGCCCGACGACGAGGCCGCCCAGTGCGGGAACCGCCAGTGTTGCGGCGACCAGCAGTATCGGCGCGGCTTCGAGCCGGATGCGGGCATAGGCCGAGACGAACAGGGCATCGTTGAGCCAGAGCACCGCATCGACGAAAGCGATGGCCGCGAGCGCCGACAGCCCGCCCGTCAAGAGCCCGACCAGTGCCAGGAGGGCGATGCGATAGGCGCTCTCTCGGTCCAGCGCGGCCATGGCGTCTTATGGCATGGCACCCCGCACCGGGCAACGCGCCCGGACGCGTCGCCCGTGCCGGACGGGCACGAAACGAGCGCCGAAGACCCGCTCGGGCCCGCGCGGAGACTCGACGACCTGGACGGAGCTCTTCCGGACCGCACTAGCGCGGACATCCGGGGGCAAGTGCCTTGACCGGAGTCGCACTCAGCTCCGCGGGACCACCTCGCAGCCGTCCGCCTCGGGTTCGTCATCCACCATGTCGGCCGGGAAACCCGGCGCACGGACGGCCGCGCCGGTCACCTCCTCCAGCCGGCGGATGATGTCGTCGGAGTTGGCGCGGGCGCCATAGCGGGCCTCGCCCTCGCGGAAGATGCGCATGAGGAGCGGGTTGATCTCGAGCGGCACCTCGTGTGCCTCCGCGATCTCCTGGAAAAGCCCGAGGTCCTTCAGGACGAGGTCCATCGTGAAGCCTACATCGCGCGAGCCATTGAGGATCACCTGGCTTTCGGTCTCGTGGACGAAGCTGTTGCCGGACGAGATGCGGATCGCCTCGTAGGTGGTGGCAAGGTCCATGCCCGCGCGCTCCATTGTGACGAGTGCCTCGCAAAGCGAAAGGAGATTTGCGGTCGCGAGGTAGTTCGTCATCACCTTGAGAACCGAGGCCGAGCCGAGCGGGCCGGTGTGAAGGATCCGCCGGCCGAGGATTCCGAGCACCGGCAGCAGGCGCTCGAAGGTCGGGCGCTCGCACCCCGCGAAGATCGAGATGTTGCCGGTCGCCGCGCGGTGACACCCGCCCGAGACGGGGCAGTCGGCCGCGTCCGAGCCGAGCTCGGCCACCTTGGCGCCGAGGCGTGTGACCTCGGCCGCGTCCGTGGTCGACATCTCGACCCAGAGCTTTCCCGGACCGAGCGCGGAGAGGATGCCATCCGCACCTTCCATGACGGCGGCCGAAGCCAATGGCGACGGGAGGCAGGTGATCACAACGTCGCACTCCGCTGCCATCTCCGCCGGGCTTCCGCCCCATTTGGCGCCGTTCTCGAGGAACGGACGAGCGGCATCCGGATCAAGGTCGCGCACGGAGACGTCGACGCCGTTGCGCAAGAGCGAGTGGGCCAGCTTCGCGCCGACATTGCCGAGTCCGATAAATCCGATCTTCAAGACGAATCCCCCATTCCGGGCCGGGCATGAAACCACGTGCGCCATTCCCCGGCCTTAGCTCGCGCCAGCGACAAGGGAAGCCCCCGAGCTCTCGAAATTTGCCTGCCGGCCGCGCCCACTCGAGATACCCGGTCCGATTAGCCGCCGGCGCGCCAGGCCTGGCTGCGCCGCTGCAGGCCACGCGTCAGCACGACCTGCGCGAGCTTCACCGCCATCGAGGTGTAGACGATCATCATCGCCATGGCCGCCGCCGGGGCGACGTCACCGGCATCGTCCATGCTGAGCACCGCCACCGAGGCGAGGGTCGTGTCCGGTCCGTACAGAAACACGACGACTGATACCGTCGTCATCGCGTTCAGGAAAAGATAGACGGCGATGTCCAGGATCGCCGGCATGCACACCGGCACCGTGACCCGCCAGAAGGTCCTGTAGAATGGCACCTTGAGCGACATCGAGACGGCCTCGAACTCCGGGTCCATCTGCTTCAGCGCTGTCGTCGCCGTCAGGTGACTGACCGTGTAGTAGTGCACGATCGTCGAGATCACCAGGATCGCCATGGTCCGGTAGAGGAAGCCCAGCGGATTGTCCGGGTCGTTGAAGAAGAAAATGTAGGCGAGCCCCAGCACCAGCCCCGGAACCGCCATCGGCAGGATGCACAGCAGGTGCACGACGGCCCGTACGCGCGCGAGCTCGCGCGTCTTCTCGACGAGGTAGGCGCCGGCGAACACCACCGCCGTGCCCACGACGGCCGTCCAAGCCGCCATCCGGATCGAGTTGTAGTAGGAGTCCCAGCCGCCGCCATCCATGAGGTCGAACCGGTAGTTCGAAAGAGAGAGTTCGAGATTGTAGGGCCAGAAGGTGACGAAGGACGCGTAGGCGGCCACCCCCAAAAGCGTGAGAAAGGCCAGCGAGACGAGCGTGCAATAGAGGAAAAGGCCGGTGTCACGAAGGCGGTTGCGCTTCGGCCGGTAGGGCACGGCGCGCGACGAGAGCAGCGAGACTTGCTTGCGCTGGACGATGCGGTCGACGACGAAGGCGACCGCCGCCGGAATCA
>JBEPXW010000035.1:0-10103 GCA_041641715.1 Pseudomonadota bacterium | reverse complement strand
TGACCGAGAAGGCCCGGATTCACGACGTCGAGGGGCTGAACGCCCGGCTGAAGGAGATTACGCGGCGGGCCGCCGTCGACCTCCGCTACCTGCACGACGACCGCACCCGTGAGCACGTGGTCGCGGCGACGCGCGACGCGGTGCTGGTCCTCGACGTGGGCGCGGGGATGCGCGAGCACGGCCACGACCTCGCGGCGCGGGTCGAGACGCTCGACCTCAACGATTTCGGCGACTACCCGGACATCCTCGGCGACGTCTGCTCGCCCTTCCCGGACTGGATGGCGGGCCGCTATGACGCGGTGATCGCGCTCGCCATCCTCGAGCACGTCTACGATCCGCCGGCGGCCGTCGAGAACTTCCACCGGGCGCTCAGGCCGGGCGGGCGGCTCTTCCTCTACGTGCCGTGGATGTGGCGCTATCACGGTCCGCCGGACCTGATGTTCCAGGACTACCAGCGGCTCAGCCGCGACGGGCTGGCGTATCTCCTGCGCGACTTCGAGGAGGTCACGCTCTACCCGATCCGGGGCAAGTACTCGGCGATCCTGAACCACCTCAAGGTCTGGAAGGCGCAGGTCGAGCGGCGCTTCGGCGGCGCGGTCAACCGGATCGTCGACGCCCGATGCTCCGACTGGCGCAACACGGTGCAGGCGAGCGGCTTCTTCGCCGAGGCGCGCAAGGCGCGCCGGGCTGGCGGTTGACGCGGCGGACCGCGCGGCGAGACTGGGGCCCGGAATAAGAGGGAGGAGAAGCATGGCCCATCACGAGATCGCGCCCGAGCCCGCCAATATCGCCTGGGGCTACCTGGACGCTGCCGTCCCGCCGGTGCTCACGGTCGCCTCCGGCGACACGGTCAGCCTCGCCTCCTGGCCCGCCGGCGACGCGAGCGCGGTACCGGACGAGCCGGGCCTCGTCGACCCGCTGCACCGGAAGGCACTCGAGACGCTCGAGCGGGGCCCGGGGCCGCACATGGTCACCGGTCCCGTGGCGGTAGAGGGCGCGGAGCCGGGCGACGTGCTGCAGATCGACATCCTCGAGAGCCGGCCGATCTACCGTTGGGGCCACGTCACGATCCGCTCGCTCATGGGGGCGTTGCCGGACGAGTTCGACCGGCTGACCGTGATTCATCCCGAGATCGACCCCGAGCGGATGGTCGCCCGGATGCCCTGGGGCACCGAGATTCCGCTCGGACCCTTCTTCGGCACCATCGCGGTGGCGCCGCCGGCCCACTGGGGCCGCCTCTCGACCGTCGAGCCGCGCATCTTCGGCGGCAACATGGACAACAAGGAGCTGGTGCCGGGCACGACGCTCTACCTGCCTGTGTTCAACCCGGGCGCGCTCTTCTGGGCCGGCGACGGCCACGGCGTGCAGGGCGACGGCGAAGTCTGCGTCACGGCGCTCGAGACGGCGCTGGCAGGAACATTCCGGCTGACCGTGCGCAAGGATCTGGACTACCCCCGCCCCTTCGCCGAGAGCGCGACGCATCTCATCAGCATCGGCCTCGACGCCGATCTCGACGATGCCGCGGCCGAGGCGGTTGCCGAGATGGTGGACCATGTCTGCCGGCGGACGAATCTCGGGCGCGAGCAGGCCTACATGCTCTGCTCGCTGGCCGGCGACCTGCGGGTCACGCAGCTCGTCGATCGCGAGAAGGGCTGCCACATGATGCTGGCGAAGGCGCTGCTCTGACGGGGCGCCGGGAAGGCCCGACTCGGCCTGCCACGGGCGGCATCTGGAAGGGTTTTGAAAGGCGATTTTCCCGCCTCCGCCGATGGGCAGTAACTATCTGAAAATGTGGTGTTTTTCGCCCTGTATAAACTTATACAGCTTCGCGGGCGGCGATTCGGGTAGCCATAGAATCATACAAAAGGGAGCCGGCCGAGCGTGCCAAGTAGGGCCGGCCCCCGAAAGAGACGGTAGCGTGCGTTGCGAGTTGCTCCTGGTAGGTACTGAGTAGCGTTGGTGTTGGGCGTCGGGCGTCTTCCGGTCTGGCGCCCATTTTTTGGAAACGGGCCGCGGGGTCAGGTATGGCCAGCCTGCGTGCCGGGTGGACGCTGACCGCCTGCACCCCCGCGGCCTCGCGTACCCCGGGTCTCAGAGGAAGGACAGCGTCGTGCCGAGCCCGTTCAGCGCGATCGCCAGCGGATACAGCAGGTAGCTCATCCTTGCCTTCCTCGACCCTGGCCCGGACGCACCGGGGCTGAGTGACGGCCGTTCCGCCATCCTGTTCTCGACGGTACACGGCCAAGGCATCGTTTCCCTGTGATAATCGTCACTCACGGGCGGCCGGTCGGCGGCCCGGGGTCGTCAATCCGCTTCCAGGAAGTCCTGCAGCCCCTCGAGGCTCTTTATGTGCAATGCGCGGCCCTGCCGCTCGATCAGCCCGAGCTGGGTCAGTTTCGCCATGTCGCGGCCCACCGCCTCGCGCTGGGCGAAGATCAGGATGCCGAGCTCCTGCTGCGAGGGAATCGGGTTGATGACGGCCGTGTCCGGGCCGGTGCGCCCTTTCTCGGCGAGGCGCAGCAGCTCGGTGATCAGCCGCTGCTCGGCGCTCAGCGTGGCGACCGAGGTGAAGCGGCTCGAGGTCGAGCGGATGCAGCTCACCATGTAGAAGATGAAGGCGCGGTTCACGTCCGCATGGTCGAACAGGATGCGGCGGAACTCCGGCGCGGTCATGCGGCCGACCCGCGACTCCTCGACCGCGACCACGTTGGTCGAGCGCGGCTGCCCGTCGATGGCGGCGAAGATGCCGAACGCCTCGCCCGGCCGCAGGTCGGAGAGGAAGAGTTCGCGGCCCCGGTTGGTGTAGACGGCGGCGCGGGCGCGGCCCGAGAGGATGAAGAAGACGTCGTCGTCCGTCTCGTCCTCGCTGACGATGAGCGAGTGCGCGGGGACGGTGGTCTCGCGCCAGTGCCGCGCGAGCTCGGCGATCCCCTCCGGCCCGCAGGCATGGAGCGTCGTGCCTTCAGGGAACGCGAGCGGGGTGTCGCGGTCCTCCGGTCTCCAGACGCGCTTGCCTTCCGCCTTCGTCGCGGGCGACGCCAGATCCCTGTGCTGCAGCACGGTTTTTCTCCCGGAAGCGAATGATCCCATTTAACAACTTTACCAACTCCGCCGCCCGCTGCAAATCGAGCGCAAGGATTCGGGCGGACGATTCAGGCAAAATGTGCCCCTATCTACATGATATGGCTCAATTCTGCCACCTGGAGAGGAGCGGTTACTGGGGCTTACATCTCAGGCGTGTCCCCCCGCGCCACGGAAAGCCGGTCCGGGCGGGATTCCACCCGGTGCGGCATGGAGCCCGCGCGCGGTCAGGCGGGGTCGGGCAGGCCCTTCGCCACGCCGGCCTGGATAACGTCCGCGTCCCAGGGCTTGCGGGTGAAGACGGCACGGACCTCGGCCCCGAAGCTCTCGAGCGCATCCATGGGGTAGTCCGGGTCGAAGCTGGCCTGATCCCAGCGCTCGCAAAAATCGACGGCCGACTGGTAGTAGGGGCTGACGGCGAACTGCCGACGCAGCTCGCGATCGCGGCCGAAGTGGTGGATGTAGTAGTACTTCTGGAAGCTCGAATGGTGCTCGACCACCCAGGCGACCTCCTCGCGCACGTAAGGGCGCAGGATCTCGGCGGCGAACCGGTCGTGGTTGCGGGGCGCGAGGCCGTCGCCGACGTCGTGCAGGAGCGCGGCGACCACCCAGTCGGTGTCGGCTGCGTCGCGCCGGGCGCGCGTCGCCGCCTGCAGGCCGTGCTGGAGACGCGAGATCTTGTAGCCCAGCACGGTGTCCCCGTTCTGGCGGGCGAGCTCGGCGAGGACCCGGTCGGCGGTCCGTTCCGCGTGGGGCGCGTCCAGCTCGGCGAGGAGCTCGTAGTCCTCTCGGGTGCCGTCTTTCATGCGGGTGAAGGAAACCGTCGGCTTATCCGCCATGGCCGTTCTTTCCGGGCTCAGGAATAGGGGTCCAGCGCGTCCCGGAGCGCGTCGCCGACGAAGGAGAAGGCCAGCACCACCAGGATCACCGGGATCATCGGAATCAGGATCCACGGGTAGAGCTCGAGTGCGCCGAGCCCCGCGTCGAGGGCGTCGTTCAGCATAAGCCCCCAGGAGACCGAGGGCGAGCGGATGCCGAAGCCGAGGAAGCTGAGCGCCGTTTCGCCGAGAATCATCGCCGGGATCGACAGCGTCGCCGAGGCGATCAGGTGGCTCGTGAAGTTCGGCATCATGTGGGCGCGGATGACGCGGGCGGGCGAGGCGCCCATCAGCTCGGCGGCGCGCACGTAGTCCTCCTCGCGCAGCGCCAGGAACTTCGAGCGCACGGCGCGGGCGAGACCCGGCCAGTCCAGGAGCCCGAGGATCACGGAAATCATCACGAAGACGGTCAGCGAGTCCCAGTGCACCGGCACCGCGGCCGAGAGCGCGAGCCAGATGGGCAGCTCGGGCAGCGAGCGGAACACCTCGATGGCGCGCTGCACGGCGGCGTCGACCCAGCCGCCGAAATAGCCGGCGAAGCCGCCGAGGATCATGCCGATGGCGAAGCTGACGGTCACCCCGATGAGCCCGATGGTCATGGAGAGCCGCGCGCCGTGCAGGATGCGGCTGAGGATGTCGCGCCCGAGCCGGTCGGAGCCGAGCAGAAAGAAGTGACCGTCCGGAGGCGGGCAGATCACCTTGAAGCGCATCTCGATGAGGCCGAGCAGGTGGTAGGGCTCGCCGCAGCTCGAGAACAGCGGCACCGGCTGCGGGTTGTGCTGGTAGGTCACGGAGTCCACCAGCCCGGTCGAGGGGTTGTAGATCGTCTCCGTGGGATAGGTGTGGAGGCCGGTGAATTCGCCGAAGTGATAGAGGTGGAGGCCCTGCGGCGGCGCGTAGACCTCGTTCTCGTGGATGGCGTTCGGCTGGTAGGGCGCCAGCATCTCGATGAAGGGCAGCGCCAGATAGGCGATCAGCAGGCAGGCGGCGGTGAAGACGCCGAGCTTGTGACGCTTAAAGCGGCGCCAGACCAGCACGCGGGTCGGCGCGCTGAGGTCGGCGCGGTCGAGGACCTGGCGGTCGGCCTCGACGTCCTCTCCTCCGGGCGCGACGTAGTGCTCGCTCATCTCAGGCCCCCTGCCGGGCGCCGCCGAGGCGGATGCGCGGGTCGAGCACGGCGAGCAGGATGTCCGAGATCAGCATCCCGATGAGCGTGAGGATGGCGACGAAGAGCAGGATGAATCCCGACATGAAGATGTCCTGGCTCTTCAGCGCCTGGAGCAGGATCGGCCCCATGGTGGGCAGGCTCATCACCACGGAGATGATCACCGCGCCCGACACAATCTGCGGCGCGAGGTTGCCGATGTCGGCGACGAAGGGGTTGAGCGCCATGCGCAGCGGATAGCGCACGATCCGCGTCACCGGGGGCACGCCCTTGGCGCGCGCGGTCTCGACGTAAGGCTTGTTCAGCTCGTCCATGAGGTTGGCGCGCAGCCGGCGCATCACCGCCGCGGCGGCCGAGGTGCCGATGACGATCGTGGGCACGAGCAGGTGGGTGAGGATCGAGCCGAGCTTGCCCCAGCTCATCGGCTCGCCCTCGTACTCGCGCGCCATCAGGCCGCCGATGGGGATGTCGAAATAGCGCGCGCCGTAGAACAGCAAAATCAGCGCCAGGAGAAAGTTCGGCGTGGCAAGCCCGATATAGCCGATGAAGGAGCAGAGATAGTCGATCCAGGTGTTGGAGCGCACGGCGGCAATGGTGCCGAGCGGCAGTGCCACGAGATAGACGAAGAGGAGGGCCGAGAGGTTGACCAGCGCCGTCAACCAGGCGGTTTCGCCCACCACTTGCCCGACCGGCTGCTCGAGCTCGAAGGACCAGCCGAAATCGCCCTGGAGAAGCCCCGAGAAGCCGTCCGGCCCGGGCATGACGCCGATCCAGATCAGGTATTGCTGCCAGATCGGCTTATCGAGCGCGTACTGCTCCATGAGCTGCTGCGCCTTGGCGATGCCCGCGGCCTCGCCGGTCGCGCGCATCTCCGCGATGCGATTGGTGAGGTAGTTGCCCGGCGGCAGGTTGATGATCAGGAAAACGAGCGCGGAGATGACCAGGAGGGTGACCAGCATGGTCACGAACCGCCGCGCGAGGTAGGCCATCATGGACGGCCTCCCTCGAAGAAGAACTCGTCGATGCGGTGGACGCCGAGATGCGCGCCCGGGTCCCAGGCATAGAGCCCGTCGGCCGGGACGTTGCGAAGGCGCTCATGCGCAGCCACCGGGACGGGGGCGCGGCTGACCGTGCCGATGACGAACACCTCGGACGCATGGATCGCCAGCATCTCGCGCCAAATCGCCGCCTTCTCGTCGTCGGTCGCGGCGGTCGTCCAGTCCTCGTAGAGCGCGAGCAGGCGCTCGGCCGGGGGGTAGTCCACCGGCACGCCGGCCGAGCCCTTGGTCTGATGGTACTGGCCCCAGCGCGGCCAGGTGTAGTTGGCCTGGTCCACGGGCGCGACCTCGAAGGGCGGCGCCGAGGCGGTGGGCACGCCGTTGTTCCAGCCCCACCAGGCCACCATCATCGAGCGTCCGGCATAGGCGCGGTTCCTCAGGATGTCGCGGTCGAGCGGACGGACGAGGAGACGAATGCCGAGGCGCTCCCAGGTCACGCCGATGAGCTCGAGCGAGTCGGAAACCTCCGAGCGCTCGCCGGCGGTCTCGACGACGATCTCCACGGGGCGGCCGTCGGGCAGGAGCCTGTAGCCGGCCTCGTTGCGCTCGGTCAGCCCGATCTCGTCGAGGAGCCGGTTCGCCTCCTCGGGGTCGTAGCGGGCATAGGAGGTGGCGTGCGCCTCGTCGAAGAACGGGCTCTCCTCGAGCGCGGCCGCGGCGCGCTCCTCGGCGAGGCCGAAATAGAGCACCTTGTTGATCGCCTTGCGGCTGATGCCGAGGCTGAGCGCCCGGCGGAAACGGACGTCCCGAAGCAACTCGCGCCAAACCGGGTCGCCGTAGTTGAGACCGGGGTAGAGCGCCACCTCCGAGGCGTAGCCCGACTCCCAGAGGTGCACCTTGTAGCCGCCCTTCTCCTCGCTCGCCTTGAGCACCGGCGCGTCCGAGAAGGAGAGCGAGCGCACCTGCAGCGTCGCCTCGCCGAGCGCCACCTTCGCGGGGATCAGCCCGGAGGAGGCAACCTCGATCTCGGCCGTGTCGATGTAGGGCAGCTGGCGGCCCTGACTGTCGACCCGGTGGTAGTAGGGATTTCGCTCGAGCTCGTAGCGCTGGCGGTTCTTCGGGGTGGTGTTGACCCAGGGCTGGAGGCAGGGCAGGTCCGGGTTGTCGAAGTCGTAGAGGTCGCCGCGCCAGTGGTGCAGCGAGGCCCAGTTGCGCGCGCCCGCCTCCTCGACCTTCTTCGCCAGCTCCTCCGGGTCGGCATAGTCGGCGTGGAACTGCCTGAGGTAGTGGGCCGGCGCGTAGATGTAGCGCGGCCGCGCCTGTGCCAGCGCCGGCAGGAAGAGCGGGTTCGGCACCGGCCAGGTGAAGCGGATCGTCCATTCGTCGATGACCTCGACATCGGGCCGCCCCCCGGCCCCGAGCATGTCGACCGGTGGGCCGGCGGGGGTCAGCTCCTCGTTGAGGGCGATGTCCTCCCACCAGTAGCGCAGGTCCTCGGTGGTGAAGGGGTGGCCGTCGGACCATTTGTGGCCGCGGCGGAGGTGGAGGGTGATCGTGCGGCCGTCCTCGCTGACGGTGTAGTCGCGGAGGATGTCGGGCACGAGGTCGTAGTCGGCGTTGTAGCCGACGAGCCGAGCGTAGCCGTAGACCGCCATGTAGCGCACGTCCTTGGCGCGGCTCATGAACATGCGCATGTGCCCGCCATGGACGCCCGACTCGCGCCCCTTGGCTTCGAGATCGACGACCAGCGGATCCTGGGGGAGGCGCTCGGCCACCGGGGGCAGGTTGCCCGCGTCGACGCGCTCGGCGAGCGCGGGTGTCTCGATGTAGGCGTCGGCACGCGACCCGGCAGCGAATGCGAGCAAAGGAAGGGCCAGGACGAGTGCGGGCAGGGCGGCGCGGAATCTCATGCCGCCTCTCTCATGCCGGTCTGCCGCACGCGGTGGCCAGGCGAGACCTCGACGAGGGGCGGGGCGTCGTCGCCCTCGTAGCGGTAGGGTGCGGGCCAGCTCTCGGGCGCGCCGGCGCCGCGGGCCACCGCCGTGAGGTCGAGGCGGCGGTCCAGCACCGGCTCCGGGTGCGCGGCGATCAGGGCCTGGGTATAGGGATGGCGCGGGTCGCCGAAGACCGAGCCGACCGGGCCCTCCTCGACGACGTGGCCCCGGCGCAGCACCACCACGCGCCCGGCGATGCGCGAGACCACGGCGAGGTCGTGGCTGATGAAGACATAGGTCAGGCCGAGCTGCTCGCGCAGCTCGTCGAGGAGGTCGAGCACCTCGGCCTGCACCGAGACGTCGAGCGCCGAGGTCGGTTCGTCACAGATCAGGAGCTCGGGCTCGAGCGCCAGCGCGCGCGCGATGGCAATGCGCTGGCGCTGGCCGCCGGAGAAGGCGTAGGGAAAGCGTCCGAGATGGTCCGGCAGGAGCCCGACGCAGCGCAGGAGGTATGCCGCGCGCTCGCGCCGCTCGGCAGACGTGCCGATGCCGTGGATGCGCAGGGGCTCGGTGAGGATGTCCTGGATCGACATGCGCGGGCTGAGCGCGCCGTAGGGATCCTGGAAGACCATCTGGGCGCGGCGCCGGTAGGCCTTGAGCCCGGCGCCGGAGAGTGTCGTCACGTCCTCCCTGGTGCCGTCGCGGCCGCGGAATTCAATCACCGCGCCGGGATCGGGACGCTCGGCGCGCAGGAGGAGCCGGGCGATCGTGGTCTTGCCCGAGCCGGACTCGCCCACCACGCCAAGCGTACGTCCCCGTCCGAGCGCGACGTCGAAGCCGGCAAGCGCAACCACCGGCGGGTCGGGTCGCGAGAAGGCGCGAGGGCGACCCGGATAGGTCTTGGAGAGGTTCTCGATGCGCAGGATCAGGTCCTGGTCGTCGCGCCGCCGGCCGGTGCCGTCCGTCGGCACCTTCGGCGCGGCGGCGAGCAGGCGGCGGGTGTACGGGTGCCCGGGCGACTCGAGCACCTCGCGGGCCGTGCCCGATTCGACAAGCTGGCCGCGGCGCAGCACCACGACCCGGTCGGACATGTTGGCGACGATGCCGAGATCGTGGGTGATCAGGAGCACCGACATGCGGTGGCTGCCCTGGAGCCGGCGCAAGAGGTCAAGCACCTGCGCCTGGGTGGTGACGTCGAGCGCCGTCGTGGGCTCGTCGGCGACCACCAGCGCCGGGTTGGCGACCATCGCCATAGCGACGACCGCGCGCTGGCGCAGGCCGCCGGAGAGCTCGAAGGGATAGGCACGCCAGGCGCGCTCCGGGTCGGGGAAGCCGACCTCGCGGAAGGTCTCGAGCACGCGGGTGCGGACATCGCCGTCGATTCCGTGCACGCGCAGCACCTCCGCCACCTGCTCGCCGACGCGGTGCAACGGCGAGAGCGCGCTCATCGGCTCCTGGAAGATCATCGAGAGGGTGCGCCCGCGCAGGTCTCGATGGAGCTCCCGGCTCTGGTGCAGGAGATCAAGGTCCCGACCGTCGTGCTGGAAGCGCACGCGGCCGCTGCAGCGGGCCGCGTGCGGCAGGAGCCCCATCAGCGCCTTGCCGGTAAGCGTCTTGCCCGAGCCGGACTCGCCGACGATTGCCACCGTCTCGCCCTCGGCGACCGTGAAATTGAGACGGTCGACCACCGGTCGGTCCATGCCAGGCAACGCAAATGTGATCGAGAGATCCTCGACCGTCAGCAGCGGTTTGCGATCCATCCCCTCTACCCGTTTTTTTGCGTAGATTGGTTCAGCGCGGGCGCCGGCGCAACCGCGAACTGAAGGAAAATCGCGGTCGGCGTCAGACGCGCGGCACCGCGGGCGCGCTTGAACAGGCCGGGGTTGCCTGTGCTACACTCAATAAAGTCGGCGAGGGCCGGCCGCACATCGTCGACATGATCAAGAATGACGAAATACGTCTGATCGTCAACACCACCGAAGGCAAGAAGGCGATCGCGGATTCCTACGAGATACGGCGGGCGGCGCTGCACCACAAGGTTACTTAT
>JBEPXW010000034.1:0-10226 GCA_041641715.1 Pseudomonadota bacterium | reverse complement strand
GCGAGCGCCGGCCAGTCGGCGCGGCGGTTGAGGTCGGCGACGTGGTCGATGAAGCGGAACTTGACGTTGTTCATGACCATTTCGCGGTCGACGCCGCGGATAATCTCGTCGACCGGTGCGTATTCCATGATGACGGTGGCACTGTGGTCCGCGATCGCCTCGGTGCCGTGGGCCGGCCCGGAGAGGTGGGTGTCGAGTCGCGCTTCGAACGCCGCGATCCGGTCGCGCCAGCCCTCGTGCGCGCGGTGGGGCGGCACGGGGTGCGTCTCGAGGGCGGCGCGGTAGAGGCGCCGCCAGACGGCCCCGGGCGGGCGGGCGTGGGGCCGCATCCGCGTCTCGACGATCAGGAGGAGGTCGGCGGCGGCGGCGGCGAAGCCCTCCCACTTGCACCGCTCCATCGCCGCGTTGAAATCCGGGTTCTCCAAGAGCTGCGGCGCCACCATGCCCGACCGGGCGCGGATGTAAGAGTAGCTGGCGCCCTGCGCGAGATAGGCCGCGCCCGCGCTCACGGCGGCGACGAGGTCGGCCTCCGTGGCGATGCGATCCTTCCGCGTCCCGAGCAGGAGCAATCTCAGGAAATTCATCCCGGCGTTCCCCGGCGCACTACTGTCCCGCGTCTCGGCAGCACACGCGTGAATTGTTGACTCGGAACAGTCTTTCGCGGATTAATCAACCGACTGCACCAAGAAAACAAGGAAAAGGGGGGCAGCAAACGGGGGACAAGCGCCGACAATCCAGCGCAGACGGACGTTCCGGCCGACTCGTGGCGGGCCGGAGGTCGACAAGCGGTATGCATGTGTCATCGGTGCGGGTCTTCCGTCGGTAGTAACGGTCTGGGAGGCTCGGCCATGACCGAACAAATCTCTCCGGAAGCTGCGGCGACACATTGGGCGCGCACGCGCCGCCTCATGTGGACCTGCCTCATCCTCTGGGCGATCTTTTCCTTCATCATCCACTTCTTCGTCAGCGCTCTCAACACCGTCACCTTCATTGGCTTCCCGCTCGGATTCTACATGGCCGGGCAGGGCTCGCTGATCGTCTTCGTGGTGCTGATATTCTGGTACGCCACTCGCCAGAACGGCATCGACGAGGAATTCGGTCTGGCCGAAGATTGAGGGGGGCGGGCAAATGGCAACCCAACAGGACGCTTTCATCGCCAACCTGGGCCGGATCTACGGGGTCTATGTCGGCGGCTTCGTCGGCTTCGTCATCCTCATGGCGATCCTCGAGTATTTCGGGGTGCCGTTCCGGTACATCCTCTGGGGCTACTTGGGCCTGACCATCGCCATCTACGCCTTCATCGGCATCATCGCCCGGACCGCGATGGTCTCGGAGTATTACGTCGCGGGCCGAAAGGTGCCGGCCGTCTACAACGGCATGGCGACCGGCGCCGACTGGATGTCCGGGGCGAGCTTCGTCGGCATGGCCGGCACGCTTTACGTGCTTGGCTACGACGGGCTTGCCTTCGTGCTGGGGTGGACGGGCGGCTACGTGCTTGTGGCGGTGCTTCTGGCGCCGTTCCTGCGCAAGTTCGGGGCCTATACGATCCCCGATTTCCTCGGTACGCGGTTCGGCGGCAACCTGCCGCGGCTCCTCGGCATCATCGTGCTGTTCGCCTGCTCGTTCACCTACGTGACGGCGCAGGTCTACGCCTCCGGCATCATCGCTTCGCAGTTCCTCGGCATCGACTTCAACTACGCGGTCTTCGCGGGGCTGATCGGCATCCTGTTCTGCTCGATGCTGGGCGGGATGCGCGCGGTGACCTGGACGCAGGTCGCGCAGTACATCGTGCTGATCATCGCCTACCTGGTGCCGGCGATCTGGATGTCCTACGCGGTCACGGGCGTGCCGGTTCCGCAGCTTATGTACGGCGTGGTGCTCGACGACATCACGACGATGGAGCAGGCGATCATAGCCGCCGGCGACACGTCGCTGAAGCCGCACGTGCAGCCCTTCACCAACTACTCGCCGCGCGACTTCTTCTTCCTGATCTTCTGCCTGATGGTCGGCACGGCGTCGCTGCCGCACATCCTGATGCGGTTCTTCACCACGCCGACCGTGCGCGAGGCGCGGAAGTCGGTGGGCTGGTCGCTGTTCTTCATCTTCCTGCTCTACTTCACGGCGCCGGCCTACGCGGCGTTCGCGAAGTACAACGTGATGAGCCTTTTCGTGCAGGGCGAGAGCGCGCTCCTGGCCTTCGAGGCGATCCCGGACTGGATGTACCGGTGGGGCTCGATCGAAGGGCACAGCCTGGTGGTGATCTGCGGCGAGAAGGCCCTCTCGCTCGAGGCGGTGCGCGCCGCCTGCGACGCCAAGGGCTTCGCCGAGGGCGTCCCGTTCAGCGAGCTCAACCTGAACAAGGACATGATCGTGCTCTCGACGCCCGAGATCGCCGGCATGCCCTGGTTCGTCGTCGGGCTCGTCGGGGCGGGCGGCTTCGCTGCGGCGCTGTCGACCGCGGACGGACTCCTGCTCGCCATTGCCAATGCGCTCAGCCACGACATCTACTACCGGATGATCGACCCGATGGCCGACTCGAAGCGGCGGCTGTTCGTGGCGAAGGTCATCCTGCTGGTCGTGGCGATCTGTGCGGCGCTTCTGGCGCGCACCAAGCCCTCCGACATCCTGTCGATGGTGGCCTGGGCGTTCTCGCTCGCCGGAGCGGGGCTCTTCGCGCCCCTGGTCCTCGGGGTCTGGGACGCCAAGGCTAACCGGGCGGGTGCCGTCGCCGGCATCATCGCCGGGTTCGGGCTCACGCTCTTCTATCTGATCGGGAACGTCTACGGCTTCGACTTCACCAAGGGTACCGGGGACGAGATCAGCTGGTGGGGCGTCGCCTCGATCTCGGCCGGCATCTTCGGCATCCCCGCGGCCTTCGTGGTGATGTTCGTGGTCTCGCGGCTCACGCCCGAGCCGAGCCGCGAGATGCAGGACATGATCATCCGGCTCAGGGTGCCACGCGGCGCGCAGATCATGGAACAGACGCACTGATCGCGGGCCGCCGCTGAAACCGACGCAGGGCCTCCGGGCCCTGCGTTTTCCTTGAGGGGTGGGGCAGAGATGGACAGCCTGAGCTTCCGCGCGATACTGATCCTCGCGGTCGCCTTCCTGCTCTGCTTCCTCGTCTTCGCGACCCTCGGGGTTCCGATGGCCGAGGGCGGCCGGCGGGCCGAGTCGACGATCCTCGCCACCTTGGCGGCGGGCGCCTACACGCTGACCTCGCTGGCGGCGATCGTGTTCGCCCGCGGCGTGCTCGGGCTCTTCGTCGACTTCTCGCGGCCGGTCGCGTTCTTCCGGGTACTCGGCAGCGTCACCGACCCGTTCATGGCGCTCTTTGGGCCGCTCACGCCCGGCTTCCTGCACGAGGCGATGCGGCCCTTTTTCGCCGCCTTCTGCCTCTACTTCATCAAGGTCCTGATCTTCGGCGGCTTCGGCGCGCCGCCGCCCTGGCTGTTCCTGCTGCTCGTCCTGGGGTAGCATCGGAGTCGCGACAGGCGGCTTCGGCCCCGCGTCCCAGCGGCTGGAGGTCGGTGTGGACATCCTGCCCGAGATAGAGCGGCTGGCATCACTCGTGGTCTGGCGGGCCTTCGGGTTCTGCTGGCTCGCCGTCGGCACGACCATGTCCGGGCTTCTCTTCGACCTGTCCCTGGCCTGCCGTATGGGGGCCCTGCTGGCGCTCGTCATCGCCTTCGCGTTCCAGTTCCGCGCCGTCACCTACCACCGGATCCGGCGCATCAACGAGACGGAGGTCTGGAACCTACTCAACGAGAACCTGCGCCCGTCGAAGGAGACGGCGCGCGGGTTGATCGTCCGGGCCATGCGTCTTGAGCTGACGGAGAAGGCGCTCTACGCCGCCGTGATCGGGGCGGGCCTCTTCGCAGTCTCGCTCGTCCTCCGGCTCGTGCTGCCAGCGTGAGATCTCAGCGTACGCCGGGCGCGACGGCAAGGAGGCGCTCAACAAGGTCGTAGAACTCGCAGACCATAATCGGCTTCGCTAGGAAGGCGTCCATGCCGGCCGCGAGCGCGCGCTGGCGGTCGGCCTCGGCGGCGTGGGCGGTCAGCGCGAGGATCGGCACGCGGCCCGCTGCGCCCTCAAGCGCGCGGATGCGCTCTGCCGCCGCAAGGCCCCCCATCCTCGGCATCTGCAGGTCCATTATGATGAGGTCCGCTGGTTCCTCCTTGTGGCGGCGGAGCACCTCGTCGCCGGCAAGAACCGCCTCGATGGCCGCACCCGTCGCTTCGAGCAGGGCGCGCAGCAGCACCTGGTTGGTGGCGACGTCCTCCGCAATCAGGACACGCCGGCCAGCGAGCGAGGGAACGCCGGCGGCACGGCGGCGTGGCGCCGGAGATGGTGCATCGCTCCCGCCGCGCGCCTGTACCAGCTCGCGGAAGACGTCGAAGAGCCGGCGCCAGGGCATGGAGATCGCCGGACGGGCGTCGAAGAGCGCCGCATCCTCGTCCGAGAAATCTGCGGCTCGGTGGCTGCCCGAGAGGACGATGGCCGTGCCGGCAAGGCGCGGGTCGGCCCGGAACCGGCGCGCCAGCCCGATGGTTGCGGTGCCCTGCGGCTGCGCGTCGATGAGCAGAAAGTCCGGCGGCTTCCCCGCCGCCGCGCGCGCGCGCGCGCGCGCGAGCGCCACGTCGGGATCGGTGGTGAAGTCCGCGTCGAAGCCGAGCGCTTCGAACGAGCCCCTGAGCCGGTCCAGGTCGCAGACGACGTCACAGGCATAGATGATCGAGCGCCCCGCGAGAGCCTCGCGCCATTTCTCGCCCACTGTCGGCGTTCCCGGCTCGGGCACGCAGGGCAGCGGGACCAGGACGGTTTCGGCCGCCGCGTCCCGCCGGTGCTGACGCGGCTCGGCCGTGCCCTCGCCGACGGGCATTCGCCAGAGGTTGGCGAGCGGTACCGCATGCGCACCGGCCGCGCCGGTGGTCCGCCCCGCCTCGAGCACGATGCGCGGAGCCCCGTTGCCCGCGCCTTCATCGAGCCAGAGCGCCAGCACGATCTTATCGACCCGGCCCGCCTCGATCATGCGCGCCAGCCCGCGCCGGAGGAATGCGGCGACTGTCGCCCCGTGCCCGCGGGCGCGGAGAGGCAGCCGGTTGTCGATGTGCATGGCGAGGTCGATCCGGCGCGCAAAGGCACTGACGGCGACCGCCGACAGGGCGTCGCGCAGGAGAGCTTCCATGTCAATGGCCTCAGCCGGCCGTTCCGTCACGGGGTTTCGCCTTCGAGTTCCAGTTCAACCGGCCCTCTGCGCGCCTCGTCGAGGTGCCGGCCGGATCGTCATTTTTCGGTAAACTTTCTTGATGAACGGTTAACACTCTCTGTCGTTTCGTGAGTGCCGGCGCACGTCAGAGCCAGTCCCGGAGCACAGGGATCAGCGGACGGTCAGCCGCCGGCATCGGGTAGCTGTCGAGATCGCGCGGCCTGACCCACGCGACGTGCTGGCCCTCGCGCGGGCGGACGATGCCCTCCCACTTGCGGCAGGCATAGAGCGGCATCAGGAGATGGAAGTCCTCATAGGTATGGCTTGCGAAGGTGAGCGGCGCGAGGCAGCTTTCCCAGGTGCCGACGCCGAGCTCCTCCTCGAGCTCGCGGATCAGGCAGGCCTCGGGCGTCTCATCGCCCTCGACCTTGCCGCCGGGGAACTCCCAGAGGCCGGCCATCTGCTTGCCCTCGGGTCGCTCGGCCAGCAGGACGCGGCCGTCCGGGTCGATCAGCGCCACCGCGGCGACCAGCACCAGCCTCACGAGCGGTAGTCCGCGTTGATGTCGATGTAGCGGTGCGTCAGGTCGCAGGTCCAGACCGTGGCCCGGCCCTCGCCGACGCCGACATCGACCGCGATCTCGATCTCGCGGCGCTTCATGTAGGCAGCGCCGACCTCCTCGGCGTACGTCTCGGCGACCCAGCCCTGCTCGGCGACGAGGATCTCGCCGAGATGGATCGAGAGCCGGTCGCGGTCGGCCGCCTCGCCCGCCTTGCCGACGGCCATGACGATGCGGCCCCAGTTCGGGTCCTCGCCGGCGATGGCCGTCTTGACCAGCGGCGAATTGGCGATCGAGAGGCCGATGCGCCGCGCCGCGCGGTCGTTCTCGGCGCCGGTTACGGTGATGGCGACCAGCTTGGAGGCGCCCTCGCCGTCCTTCACCACCTGGATCGCGAGGTCGCGCAGCACCGTGCCGAGGGCGTCGCGGAAGGCCCGATAGCGTGAATCGCGGCGGCTGCGGATGGGCTTCATGGAGGCCCGGCCGGTGGCGCCCACGAGAAGCGTGTCCGAGGTCGAGGTGTCACTGTCCACGGTGATGGCGTTGAACGTCTCGTCCGTGAGCTCGGTGAGTGTGGCCTGGAGCAGCTTCCGCTCGACCGCGGCGTCGGTGAAGGCGAAGGCGAGCATGGTCGCCATGTCGGGGGCGATCATGCCGGAGCCCTTGGCGAAGCCGGCGATGGTCACGGGGACGCCGAGGAGGTCGAAAGTCGTTCCGGCGCCCTTCGGGAAGGTGTCGGTGGTCATGATGGCGCGGGCCGCCGCCTCGAACCGGTCGGGGGCGAGGCCGGCGGCGAGCTCGTCGAGCTTCGCCGTGATGCGCCCGGTCGGCAGCGGCTCACCGATCACGCCGGTCGAGGCCATGAGAACATTGCCCGCCGGGATGCCGAGGGCCTGCGCGGCGGCCTCCGCCACCTGCGCGACCGCCTCGCGGCCGCGGCCGCCCGTGAAGGCGTTGGCGTTCCCTGAGTTGACGACGATGACGAGCGGCCCCTCGGCCGGGCCCGCCGCGAGGCGCTCCTCGCACCAGAGCACCGGCGCCGCGCGCGTGCGCGAGCCGGTGAAGCAGCCCGCCACGGTCGCCCCCGCGGCGAGCTCGGCCAGCATCACGTCGTCGCGGTCCTCGTAGCGCACGGCGGCCGCCGCGCTGGCGAGGCGGACGCCGGGGACAGGGCCGACCGCCGGAAACGCGGGGGGCGCGAAGGGCGAGACGACAGTTGCCTCTACGCTCCCGCCTTCGAGAGCCGAAAGCGCGGCCTCGAGTTCGGCGACCTCCTCGGCGAGCTCGGACTGCTTGCGCCGCCGACGAGCCAGCTTCGCGGCCAGCTTCTCAACCTTCCGCGCGGCCTTGGCGCCACTGTCGTTCCGCGGCATGTGCCCCTCCCGCGCCGGACGGCCTACTGCCCGGCCTCCTCGGGTTCGAGCAGCCCATCGGCCCGGATCGCCTCGGGCGGGACGGGCCCCTCGGGCTTCTCGACGCTGGTTTCGGCGCGCAGCTCCTCAACGATGGCGACCTGGGCGTTGCGGACCACCTCCTGCATCAGCTCGGAGCGTACCTCCGCAAGCTCCGGCGGCGTGCGCTGGCGGCGGTCCTCGACCTTGATCAGGTGCCAGCCGAAATCGGTCTGGACCGGGTCGCTGATCGTGCCGGGCTCCATGTCGAAGGCCACCTCGGCGAAAGCGGGCACCATGTCGGACTTGACGAACCAGCCCAGGTCGCCGCCGCGGCTCTTGGTGCCGTCCGTGCCGTGCTCCTTGGCAAGCTCGGCGAAGTCGGCGCCGGCGTCGAGCTCGGCCTTGAGTTTCTTCGCCTTCTCCTCGGTCTCAACGAGGATGTGTGCGGCCTTGACCTCGTCCTCGGGCTCGGCCGCGATGTAGCGCTCCTCGTAGAGTTCCTGGAGTCGCTCCTCGGTGGCGCGCTTTGCGAGCTCCTGGCGGAGATAAGCGTCGGCGAGGATGGCGCGCTCCTGGTTGCGGAGCGTGATCTCGACGGCGGGGCTCTCGTCGAGGCCCTTCTCGCGAGCGGCTTCGGCGAGCAGGAACTGATCGATCATCTGCTCGAGGATGCCGTCGAACAGCACCTTGTCGGGCATCTGCTGGTACTGCTGGGGCAGCTCCTGGCGGATGGAGATCAGCTCGCCGAGGGTCAGCGCCGTGCCGTCGACCTCGGCGATCGGCGTCCCGACGCTGTAGTCGGCCGCGGTCTGCTCGTCGGCGGCCGCCGCCTCCTTGGTCGCCTCGCCGGAGGCCTCCTGCTCCGTCTGGGCGAGCGCGGGCGGGCCGAGCAGGATCAGGCCGAGGGCGGCCGCGGTCAGCATGTTCGGTCTCACGAAGGAACTCCTTGGCTTGTCCGGGTGGACGGGGCGCGGGGCGTTGACACTCACCCTCCCCGAAAATATGTCTCGATCCGGGTCCTGTGGCCGGATGGCCCGCCACGTTTACGCCGAAGCGCCCGGGGCCTCAAGCGCCGATGCGCACATTCTCGCGAGGCTCCGCCGGCAAGCCCCGGGGAACGGAGCACAACCGGATAGACCGCGCGGCCGGCCGCCGTGCCAGGGAGATTTCCCAGGGGGTTTTCGTCGGATGTTGGGACTCGACAGCCTGGCCAAGAGGTTCTTCGGCACCGCGAACGACCGCAAGGTTCGTGCGGCCGCTCAGACGGTCGAGGCCGTCAACGCGCTCGAGCCCGAAATGCAGGCCCTCTCGGACGCCGAGCTGCGCGCCAAGACCCCCGCCTTCCGCGAGCGCCTCGAGGCGGGCGAGAGCCTCGACGCCATCATGCCCGAGGCCTTCGCCACGGTGCGCGAGGCGGCGCGCCGCGCCCTTGGCCTCCGCCCCTTCGACGTGCAGATCATCGGCGCCCTCGTTCTCCACCAGGGCAAGATCGCCGAGATGAAGACGGGCGAGGGCAAGACGCTGGTGGCGACGCTGCCCGTCTACCTGAACGCGCTCACCGGCAAGGGCGTCCACATCGTCACGGTCAACGACTACCTTGCGCGGCGCGACGCGGAGTGGATGGGCAAGATCTACCACTTCCTCGGCATGACCACGGGCGTGATCGTGCCCGGCCTCGAGGACGAGGCGCGCCGCGAGGCCTATGCCTGCGACATCACCTACGGCACCAACAACGAGTTCGGCTTCGACTACCTCCGGGACAACATGAAGCACCGGCTCGACCAGATGGTGCAGCGCGGCCACGCCTACGCCATCGTCGACGAGGTGGACTCCATCCTGATCGACGAGGCGCGCACGCCGCTGATCATCTCTGGCCCGGTCGACGACCAGTCCGACCTCTACGTCAAGATCGACGAGGTGATGAAGGACATCGAGGACCCGGCCTATTACGAGCTCGACGAGAAGCAGCGCACCGTGACGCTGACCGAGGAGGGCAACGAGGTCGTTGAGCAGAAGCTGATCGAGCACGGCCTCCTGCCCGAGGACGGCTCGCTCTACGAGCCTACCTCGATCACGCAAGTGCACCACGTCAACCAGGCGCTCAGGGCGCACAAGCTCTTCACGCGCGACAAGGACTACATTGTCAAGAACGACAAGGTCATCATCATCGACGAGTTCACCGGCCGCATGATGGAGGGCCGGCGCTACTCGGAGGGCCTGCACCAGGCGCTCGAGGCCAAGGAGGGCGTCTCGATCCAGCCCGAGAACGTGACCCTCGCCTCGATCACCTTCCAGAACTACTTCCGCCTCTACGACAAGCTCGCCGGCATGACCGGCACGGCCATGACCGAGGCCGAGGAGTTCATGTCAATCTACGGCCTCGACGTGACCGCGGTGCCGACGAACATGCCCGTGATGCGCGCCGACGACGACGACCAGGTGTTCCGCACCGTCGAGGAGAAGCAGGACGCCATCATCGAGGCGATCCGCGACGGGCAGAAGCGCGGCCAGCCGATCCTCGTCGGCACCACCTCGATCGAGAAGTCCGAGGTGCTGTCCGAGCGGCTGAATCAGCTGAAGGTCCCGCACAAGGTGCTGAACGCGCGCTACCACGAGCAGGAGGCGCAGATCATCGCCGACGCTGGCGCGCCCGGCGCGGTGACCATCGCCACCAACATGGCCGGGCGCGGCACCGACATCCAGCTCGGCGGCAATGTCGAGATGCGGGTCCTCGACGAGACCAAGGACATCGAGGACGGCGAGAAGATCGCCGAGATCCGCGCCGGGATCGAGGCCGAACTCGCCGAGGCCAAGAAGAAGGTGATCGAGGCCGGCGGCCTCTGGGTTATCGGCACCGAGCGCCACGAAAGCCGGCGCATCGACAACCAGCTCCGCGGCCGCTCGGGCCGGCAGGGCGATCCGGGGCGCTCCACCTTCTTCCTGTCTTTGCAGGACGACCTGATGCGGATCTTCGGCTCGGACCGCATCGAGGGCTGGCTCGAGCGGCTCGGCCTCGAGAAGGGCGAAGCGATCATCCACCCCTGGAGATCGGAAGAGCGTCGT
>JBEPXW010000033.1:0-10274 GCA_041641715.1 Pseudomonadota bacterium | reverse complement strand
GGCTCGGGTGCCGCCGCCGCTTGCCCCTGGGCGCTGTCCTGCATGGCGCGACTCACCTCCGCCGGGCGACCCTCGGTGAAAAAATCGGACGGATTTTCATCGGACGCAAGCGGGAATGTGCGCCCCCGCCTCGCGGATCGCCGCCGCCCGCCCGCGCCGGCGTTGCCCCGGCGCGTCAGGGCGCTAGATGGCGCATCGGTCGCGCGGGCGGGGAGACGGCACAAGGAGACGGGTTATGGCGGAGACCGGCGGGGAGAAGCCGCGGCTTGTCGGCATCAACCATGTCGCGATCGAGGTCGGCGACATCGACGCGGCGCTGGCGTTCTACGGGCGGTTCTTCGACTTCCGCCTGCGCGGGCGGGGCGAGAATTCGGCGTTCATCGACATGGG
Source organism: Pseudomonadota bacterium (assembly GCA_041641715.1). Lineage (GTDB taxonomy): Bacteria > Pseudomonadota > Alphaproteobacteria > Rhodobacterales > Rhodobacteraceae > Thermohalobaculum. Next base: position 9,884 of record JBEPXW010000033.1, on the reverse strand, counting down.
CGACCAGTTCCTCGCGCTGAGCGCCGGGCGCGAGGGCGCGCGCGACGCGCACCGACATTTCGGGCTGGTGGTGGACGACCGCGAGGGGCTGCGGGAGCGGCTCGAGGCGGCGGGCGTCGAGATCGTCTCCGAGAAGCGCCTCGACTTCCTCGATCCCTGGGGGAACCGGGTCGAGGTGGTGCCTTACGCGGACATCCAGTTCCTCAAGGACCGCGCCGTGCTGGAGGCGCTGGGTGCGGGGGCGCTCAGCAAGACCGAGGCCGCGCGGAGCGAGCTCGCGGAGAAGGGCATAGCGGCGCCCGACGATGCCTAGGGCACGGAGGCTTTGACGCGCGGCGTCGATCTACTGGCGCAAAGCGGAGGCGAGCGGTTCCGAACGTCGGAACATGATCCGAGGCCGTAATTCGCCGCGGCGCTCCATCAATCCTGATCGGTCTTGATGAGGGTTCCGAGATAGACCTTGTCCTCGTCGCTCCACGCCGCCGGGTCCTCGCCGTGCGCAACCGAGGCGTGCACCTCGATGATCTTCCAGAGCTCGTCCTGCGTCTCGGTGGTGAAACGGGCGGGGCAGGCCTCCATCCCCGGGTAATCGCGGCAGGCGTACGAGTATGTCCTGGGCATTGTCGCCTCCTTCCGATGCAGCCGATCGACGTCGTCAGGGAAAGCGCGGGAACGCTTTCAGGGTCTCGTCCAGTGCGACCCAGGGCTGTTTGTGTTCGAGATAGACATTCGACGTGGGCACCGCCGCGGCCGGGTCGTCGAGCGTTGCCGACAGCACGGCCACGTCGTCCCAGCCGTCTCCCGCATAGGTCAGCGAGGTGCCGCACCTGTTGCAGAATCCCCGGCGCACGCCGGGCGAGGACTCGTAGATCGTGAGCTTGCCTTCGATTATCTCGAAATTCTTCGGCGCGACCGCCGAGAAGGTCGCGAAGCCCGCCCCGATCGCACGCTGGCAGGAGCGGCAGTGACAGTGCGCCGAATAGGTGAAGGGGCCGCGCAGCCTATAGCGCACCGCGCCACACATGCAGCCCCCGTCGTGGTGTTCCTGCGCTTCGGGCATCGCTTCGCCTCCCCATCCTGGAATCCGATCCCGGCGGCCGAATGCCGGGCTTCCGACAGCGCCGGTCCGCACGGCCGGAATGATTGCCTTTCCGGCGCCGAGATGCGATTCAAATAAATACGCGATCTGTTAGTCTGGCTGACATATGAACTGGTCGATTCTTCCCCCGCTCGGTGCGCTCAGGGCCTTCGCGGTGCTTGCCGAGACGCAGAGCTTCTCCCAGGCGGGAGCGGTGCTGAACGTCACGCACGGGGCGGTCATCCAGCAGGTCCGGGCGCTCGAGGAGCGGCTCGGCGTCACGCTGGTGGTGCGCGAAGGCCGCGGGGTGAAGCTGACCGAGCAGGGTCTGTCGCTGGCGCATCACCTGACGCTCGGCTTCCAGAGCATCAGCAGAGGCGTTGAGGCGCTAACGGATGCGGATGCGCACCGTCCCGTTCAGGTTTCCATGTCGCCCGCTTTCGCGGTCGCCTGGCTGATGCCGCGGCTGCCGGACTTCCAGGAGCAGCACCCCGGCATCACGCTGCTGCTCAATCCGACGGCCGAGGTGGTCGAGCTAAGGCCAGGCGGGATCGACCTGGCGATCCGATACACCGACCGGCGACGCGCGAACGGGCCGCTCGAGACGGTCGTCCTGGCCGATATGGTCGTCGTCGGGACACCCTCCCTGATCGGCGAGCGCGAGATCACCGATGCGGGCGAGCTCCCGGACCTGCCCTGGCTGCAGGAGTTGGGGACCGACGAAGTGGGCGACTGGCTGACCAGGCACGGTGTGAGACCGGATCGGCCGCCGATGATCTCGCACATGCCCGGGAATCTGATCATTGAGGCGGTCCGGCGCGGCGACGGCATAACCTATACCGCACGCCCCTTCGTCGAAGAGGAAATCCGGTCCGGGCGGCTGGTCGAGCTGTTCTCGGAACCCGCCTTCGGTCTCTACTACATCCAGACAGGCCGGGGGCCGCTGAGACCTCCGGTCAAGACCTTCGTGCACTGGCTAAAGCGGCAGGCTGGCAAAGAAAACACAGACAGGCGGTGACGGAACGGGTGGTCGCATGTCGGCACGAAGCGGACGCTGAAAGATCACACGGTCACGGTCCAGCCTTCTTCTGAAAGCGGACACGGCCGCGGGCAATGCCGTATGTCCGATCATGACCTGACGCGCACAAACGCTGGAATCCGCTGCAATGTCCCGGGAGGCTGCTGAAGGCGCAGCCTCTGGGGCTGGTCTGTGCCCGACCCCCGACCTTGTCCGTTTGCAGTCCCGGATCACCATAGCGGTCGACGGTGAGCCGCATTTTCAGCGCGTGCTCTGGCGGCCTTCCCGGCTGGCAATGGCGATGCATGACGCCATCGCGACACTGCACACCTTGTGGATCTCAGGCGGTCGTCCTGCGATGCCGGAAGGACCGCAGGAGTTTCCCTGCGGCCATCCTCGATACGCGCGGTCCCTGCGATCCCGTATCCGCAATGGTGCTGGTCCTTGGCGAGATCGCCGTCAGGGCCGGCCGACATCCATTGGCCGTCACCGCGATCGGCGACCATATGCGGAAACGCTCCCGCCGCGAGGGAGCCCCGCCACGGGCGTCCTTTCGGAGCGCCACGCCGGATCTCGGGCGCCGGAGGCCGGCGTCACTTCACGGCGACGCAAGTGCACGGCGCCAGGTGCATGACCTTGTGCGAGACGCTGCCCATGAAGAGGCTCCGCGCGTCGCTCAGCCCGCGGCTTCCGACGAAGATCATGTCCGCACCCTCCGACTCCGCCGCCGCCACGATCTCGTCGGCCGGGGTTCCCTCGGCGCCCTTGGTCGTCACCTGGTCGAGCCCGCGATCATGCGCGCGCGCCTTGGCGTCCTTGGTGATCCGGTCGCCGGTAACGTGGCCGAAGTGATAGCGGGCCCGCTCCTCCTCCTCGGGGATGCCTTCCATCCGCGCATACTCCTTGAGCCCCTCGGGCAGCGGCTCGTAACGCACGACGTGGAGAATCACGAGTTCGGCCCCCGAAGCCTTGGCAAGGTCCGCAGCGAGGTCCAGCGCCTTCCGTGCATGGTCGGAGCCGTCGACCGCGACCAGGAACTTCTTGCTCATTTGCGCCCCCTTTCTGTTTCGGAGCATTCGGGATGCTGCGACCTGTTCCCGCCGTCTCCGCGCTAGCGGACCGTCACGCAGGTGACCGGCGCAAGATTCGCGAGCTTGTGCGAAACGCTGCCTACAATCAGCGCTTTCAGGTCCGAAAGACCGCGCGCCCCGGTGACGATCAGGTCCGCGTTCACGTCGCTGGCCACTTCCAGGATGCGCTTCACCGGGTCGCCGTCCTCGATCTGCTTGCTGATCCTGGAGACGCCGTGCGCTTCGGCCCTGCGCTCCGCATCGGAGAGCACGTATTCCGCGACCGCGCGAAGCACCGTATCCGGGCTCTGAGCGGTTTTCGGAGTGATGTTCGCGGCGGGAAACCGCGCCTCCGGGATCATTGCGATGGCCTCGGAGATGGCTTTCCCGCCCTCGGCGGTGTGATACTCCACCTCGGCGAGATGGCGCAGGTTCTCCGAGAGGTCGTCGCGCAGGAGCACGTGCACGAGCACGACCTCCGCGCCGTACTTCTCGGCGAGATCGGCGCCGAACTCTACCGCCTTGCCGGCGTGCTCCGAGCCGTCGACTGCGATCAGGACCTTCTGGACCATACTTGCCTCCCTGTGCTCATTGTTCACGGGCGTCGGCGATCATCGGATTCCTTGTCGCGGCGCTCTCTTGTCATGCCCTTCCCGGCGGAAGATGCGCCTGCACCGCCACGGGCGCTTTGACGTCGATCAAGGGGTGAGCCACGGTGGCCAGAACGGGGCCGAAGTCCGTAGCGGTGGGCCCGTCCGCTGGTGGACGATCCGACCGGAGAGGCTCGGGAGCCGCCTTGGCTCACCGTCGACGCATCGGTTGGAATGCCTGTGTCAACCGACGGTCACGGGTGAGCATCGGGAATCGGCACAAATCGGACGGCGAAAGTCGCATGACCATCGCCCGTTCCCGTCTGTGAAAGCAGACGCCCCTGGCCAGGGGCACCCTGAGCGGTTCCTGATTGCAGGCCCCGAGCCCCGATCGGCGCTCAGGCCGCCTTCGGCGCCGCGGCCTTCACGTCGTCGCCGACATGGTCCTCGTACTGCTCGAAGTTCCTGGCGAACATCGCCACCAGCTCGGCCGCCTGCCTGTCATAGGCCGCCGGGTCGTCCCAGGTGCGGCGCGGGTCGAGCAGGACGTCGGAGATGCCCGGCATCGACACCGGGACCCGGAAGCCGAAGTTCGGGTCGACGCGGTAGTCGGCCTTGTCAAGCGTGCCGTCGAGCGCCGCGCGCAGGAGCGCGCGGGTGGCGTTGATCGGCATGCGCGAGCCGACCCCGTAGGCGCCTCCGGTCCAGCCCGTGTTGACCAGCCAGCAGCGCGCGCCGTGCTTCGCGATCTTGTCGCGCAGGAGGGCGCCGTAGACCTCCGGCCGGCGCGCCATGAAGGGCTTGCCGAAGCAGGTGGAGAAGGTCGGCTCGGCCGTCGTCACGCCCTTCTCGGTGCCCGCCATCTTCGAGGTGAAGCCGGTGAGGAAGTGGTACATCGCCTGCGCCGGGTCGAGCCGCGCGATCGGCGGCAGCACGCCGAAGGCGTCGCAGGTCAGCATGAAGATGTTGCGCGGCACCCCCGCGAGCCCCGTCTCGGAGGCGTTCGAGATGTAGTGCAGGGGATAGGCGCAGCGCATGTTCGTCGTCAGGCTGTCGTCCGAGAAGTCCAGCTCGCGCGTCACCGGGTCGTAGACCATGTTCTCGATGACGGTCGCGAACATCGAGGTGGTCTTGTAGATCTCCGGCTCGGCCTCCGGCGAGAGGTGGATGGTCTTGGCGTAGCAGCCGCCCTCGAAGTTGAAGATGCCCTCGTCCGACCAGCCGTGCTCGTCGTCGCCGAGCAGCACGCGCTCCGGGTCGGCGGAAAGCGTGGTCTTGCCGGTGCCCGAGAGGCCGAAGAAGACGGCGCTGTTCGAGGGGTCGCCCGGCGCGTGGTTGGCCGAGCAGTGCATCGGCATCACGCCCTCGGCGGGCAGGAGATGATTCAGCACCGAGAAGACCGACTTCTTGTTCTCGCCGGCGTAGGAGGTGTCGGCGATCAGGATCATGCGGCGCTCGAAGGAGATGGCGATGACCGTCTCCGAGCGGCAGCCGTGGCGCTCCGGGTCGGCCTTGAAGGAGGGGCAGTTGAGGATCGTGAAGCCGGGCTCGAAGGCGCGCAGCTCGTCCGCCGAGGGCCGGCGCAGCATGTGGCGGATGAAGAGGTTGTGCCAGGCCAGCTCGTTGATGACGCGAACATTGAGCCGGTAGCGCGGGTCGGCGCCGGCGAAGAGGTCCTGGACGAAGTACTCGCCGCCGGCCATGTGGGCGACCATGTCCTGGCGCAGGCGCTCGAACGCGTCCGCCTCCATCGGCGGGTTGTTCTCCCACCAGATGTCGGCCTCGACCGAGGGCTCGCGCACGACGAACTTGTCGCGCGGCGAGCGGCCGGTGTGCTTGCCGGTGTTGCAGAGGAAGGCGCCGCCGATGCCGAGCTCGCCCTCGCCGCGGCGGACGGCGGCCTCGACCAGGCCCGCATCGGTCAGGTTGTAGTGCACCCGGGCCAGCCCGGTCATGCCGGCGGCCTCGAGCCGGTGCGCCGGGTTGAAGATGCCGGCCTCCATCGCGTCTCTCCTCAGTTTCTCTCGCTCCTCGACGACCCGCCCCTCGACGACCGGACGGGGGATCAAGGCGCCTTGCCCGAAGCCCGCCCTCGACGCTCGCCCCGCGGCCACACCTCCGCACCGGTTATCGCTGATGAACGCCGCCGGCACCGCGACCGAATCCCGCCGCGGCGTCCCGGCCCGGACACGCGCCGTCTATAGCAACGGATTCGCGGCGGTCCAACCCGAATGCGACCGGGAGCGGTGCCGTGTCGCGGATCGCCCCCGTGCCGCGCCCCCGTGCCGCGCCCCCGTGCCGCGCCCCCGTCGCGGCGCGGGCGCAATTGTGTCATTAAGGATCTTGCAGTCTTATTAATGTCAAATTGCCACCAATCGATCGCCATGCAATCATGGCAATCGGGGCAATCTGGTGGAGTGGGGGCGCCTTATGCCATACTGTGGTGGTGCCCGAGACGCGGGAGCCGAGATGCCGAGCATCGCGCTTGTGGACGACGATCGCAACATCCTCACCTCCGTTTCGATGGCGCTCGAGGCGGAAGGCTACGAGGTCAACACCTACACCGACGGGGCCTCGGCGCTGGCGGCGCTGACCAATTCGCCGCCCGATCTCGCCATCCTCGACATCAAGATGCCGCGCATGGACGGCATGGAGCTGTTGCGCCGCCTGCGGGCGAAGACCGACATGCCGGTGATCTTCCTGACCTCGAAGGAGGAGGAGATCGACGAGGTGATCGGCCTGCGCATGGGCGCGGACGATTACGTCAAGAAGCCCTTCTCGCAGCGCCTGCTGGTCGAGCGTATCCGCGCCGTGCTGCGCCGGCGCGCGGCGGTCGACGAGCCCGGCACGGAGCGCGCCGAGGCGGACAAGGTGATCCACCGCGGCAAGCTCGAGATGGATCCGCTGCGCCACCTGACGCTCTGGGAGGGCCAGTCGGTGACGCTGACCGTCACCGAGTTCCTGATCCTCCACGCGCTCGCGCAGCGCCCGGGCTTCGTCAAGAGCCGCGACCAGCTCATGGACGCGGCCTATGACGATCAGGTCTATGTCGACGACCGCACCATCGACAGCCACATCAAGCGCATCCGCAAGAAGTTCCGCGACGTCGACGAGAGCTTCAACTCGATCGAGACCCTTTACGGCGTCGGCTACCGCTACCGGGAGGTCTGAGGAGGGACCTTGGAAGGGGGGCGCATCCACTCCGCCGAGGGGACCGGCCCGGTCGGCCTCGACGCGCGGCCCCGCCCGGCCTCGATGCGGGCGCGCATCGCCGAGGGGCTGAAGCGCTCGGCGCCGTTCTCCTCGCTGCAGCGGCGCATCATCTTCTTCAACCTGATCGGGCTCGCGCTTCTGGTCGTCGGCGTGATGTACCTGAACCAGTTCCGCTCCGGCCTGATCGAGATGCGCGTCGACGCGCTGCGCACCCAGGGCGAGATCATCGCCATCACGATCGCCGAGACCTCGGGCCTCGCCCCGGGGCGGGCGGAGTACGACCCGGTGCGCGCCAACACGGTGCTGAACCGGCTGGCGCAGCCGACCGGCGTGCGCGCCCGGCTCTACGACCGCCAGCTCCGGCTCACCGGCGACACGCGCGGCCTCTCGCCGGCGGGCCCGCCGATCGAGGCCGCGCCCCTGAGCGCGCCGGACGCGGAGAAGGAGACCGCGCTCGGCTGGCTCGAGGGCGCCTACCAGGAGCTCGTGGCCCTCTTCCGGGACGAGCCGCCGATCTACGGCGAGGTGCCGACCGCGGGGGTCAGCAACGAGCGCGAAGTGATCGAGGCCGCGCAGGGCCGGATCACCCACGCGGTGCACGTCAACAGCCAGGGCGAGCTGATCGTCTCGGTCGCCATCCCGGTCAGGCGCTTCAAGGCGGTGCTCGGCGTCCTCGTGCTCTCGACCGAGGGCGAGAACATCAACGCCATCGTGCAGAACGAGCGCATCGTCATCCTGCAGGTGTTCATCATCGCGACGCTGGTCAGCGTGGCGCTGTCGGTGCTCCTGGCCAACACCATCGCGAGCCCGATCCGCCGGCTGGCCGAGGCGGCCGACCCCGACGACGCGAGCGTGGCGCGCCCGCTCAACCCGGCGCGGATCGAGATCCCGGACCTCACCGGCCGGACCGACGAGATCGGCGACCTCTCCGCGTCGCTGATCCGCATGACGCGGGCGCTCTACGGCCGCATCGAGGCGATCGAGAGCTTCGCCTCGGACGTGGCGCACGAGATCAAGAACCCGCTGACGTCGCTGCGCTCGGCGGTCGAGACGATGCAGTTCGCCAAGACGCCCGAGCAGCGCCAGCGCCTCCTCGAGGTGATCGAGAAGGACGTGGCCCGGCTCGACCGACTTGTCACGGACATCTCGAACGCCTCGCGCCTCGACGCCGAGCTGGTTCGCGAGCGCATGAACCGGTTCGACGTCGGCGTCATGATCCGCGCCGTCGTCGAGATGATCAGCGCGCAGGGCGAGGAGCGCCATGTGAGCGTCCTGACCCGGCTGCCGGAGGAGCCGCTCATGGCGCGCGGCCTCGAGAGCCGGATCGCCCAGGTCGTGACCAACCTCCTCGACAACGCGCTGTCCTTCGCGCCCGACGGCAGCGCCATCGCCGTCGGCGCCGAGGCCACCGCGCAGGGCGGCGTGCTCATCACGGTGGAGGACGAGGGGCCGGGCATCCCGGAGGAGAACCTCGCCTCGATCTTCGAGCGCTTCTACAGCGAGCGCCCGACCGAGGAGGCCTTCGGCACCCACTCGGGCCTCGGGCTGAGCATCTCGCGCCAGATCGTCGAGGCCCATGGCGGGCGCCTCTGGGCCGAGAACATCCGCCCGCCCGGCACGCCGCGCGACGGCCCGGCGGCGGGCGCGCGCTTCGTGCTGGAGCTGCCGGGGTGACGCGCGAGGAGCCGGCGGGGCCGTGCGAGACGCTGCACGCCAGCGCCGTCGCGGTCGCCGGGCGCGGGCTCCTGATCGCCGGCGGCGCGGGCAGCGGCAAGACCACGCTGGCGCTCGAGATGATCGCGCTCGGCGCCGAGCTCGTCGCCGACGACCGGGTCGTCGCCGCCGCGGACGGCAAGGGGCGGGCCTGGCTCTCGGCGCCCGAGACCATCGCGGGACTGGTCGAGGTGCGCGGCTTCGGCCTCGCCAGGCTGCCCGCGCGGGCGCGGGCGCCTGTGGTTCTCGTGGCCGATCTTGACGCGACCGAGCCGGCCCGCCTGCCCGAGCGGCGCATGCGGATGCTGGCGGGCATTGCCTGCCCGGTTTATCTGTGCAAGGGAAAACCGGGCCTGGCGGCGGCGCTGACCTGCCTCCTCAATGCGGAGAGCTGGCCGGGGCCGGAGCATTTCGCCGGGCGCGACCAGGCGTGAGAGGCAGCGATGGAGTCCGCCGAAGGGGAGACCGGGCCGGGCGCCGCCGTTCAGGGCTCCGGCCAGCGGGTCGTCATCGTGACCGGCATGTCGGGCGCCGGGCGGACGACGGCCATCCACGCCCTCGAGGACCTCGGCTTCGAGGCGCTGGACAACTTCCCGCTCGCGCTCGTCGACCGGCTGGTGAAACCGGGCGAGACCGAGCCGCGCCCCATCGCCATCGGTGCCGAGACCCGCACTCGCGGCTTTTCCGCCCGCGCGCTGACCGGGCTCGTCGACCGGCTGCGCCGGCGCCAGGGCATCGCGGCGCTCCTCGTCTTCCTCGACTGCGGCGACGAGACGCTCATGAAGCGATTCAACCAGACCCGGCGGCGCCACCCGCTGGCGCCCGAGGAGGACGTGGCGACCGGCGTGGCGCGCGAGCGCGACCTGCTCGCGGAGGTGCGCGCCCGCGCCGACACGGTGATCGATACCACGACGATGACCCCCCACGCCCTGAAGGCCGAGCTCTCGGGCCGCCTGGCACCCCAGGTGGCCGCCGAGATGGTGGTGGCGGTGCAATCCTTCTCCTACAAGCGCGGCGCGCCGGTCGAGGCCGACATGGTGCTGGACTGCCGCTTCCTCAGGAACCCTTACTGGGAGGCGGCGCTGAGGCATCTTGACGGGCGGGACCGGCGTGTACAGGGTTTCGTCCGGGAGGATCCCCTGTACCGGGATTTCTTCGCGCGACTGGGCGAGTTGCTGGAGATGCTGCTGCCGGCCTACAAG
>JBEPXW010000032.1:0-10331 GCA_041641715.1 Pseudomonadota bacterium | reverse complement strand
GGTCGAGGACGCCCACCCGGCGCGCGCGCGCCACCTCGCCAACAGCCTGCGCACCGGCACCTTCTGCAGCTACCAGCCCGAGCGCCCGGGGCGCTGGCAACTCGGCCCCGGCGACGCGGCCGCCGCGCCCGCCGGGGCGGTCGGCGAGGCGTGATCAGGGTTCGCGCCGCGTACAAAACCCTTTTTAAACCATCCCGCCCGATGTAGTGCTTCACGCGCCGCAATGGCGATGCCTGCCCGACAGGGGGAACGTCGAGAATGATCCAGCTCACCCACCTCGAGCGGCTCGAGGCCGAGGCCATGCACATCATGCGCGAGGTCGCGGCCGAGGCCGAGAAGCCGGTGATGCTGTACTCCGTCGGCAAGGACAGCTCGGTGATGCTGCACCTGGCACGGAAGGCGTTCTATCCGGCCGTGCCGCCCTTCCCGCTGATGCATGTCGACACGACCTGGAAGTTCCGCGCCATGTACGAATTCCGCGACCGCATGGCCGAGGAGTCCGGCATGGACCTGATCGTCCATGTCAACGAGGAGGGGCTGGCCCAGGGCATCGGCCCCTTCAGCCACGGCTCCCAGGTGCACACGGACGTGATGAAGACTGTGGCGCTGAAGCAGGCGCTCGACCGCTACGGCTTCGACGTCGCCTTCGGCGGCGCGCGGCGCGACGAGGAGAAGAGCCGCGCCAAGGAGCGCATCTTCTCCTTCCGCAACGCCCAGCACCGCTGGGACCCGAAGAACCAGCGCCCGGAGCTCTGGCGGCTCTACAACACGCGCAAGAACCGGGGCGAGTCGATCCGGGTCTTCCCGCTCTCGAACTGGACCGAGCTCGACATCTGGCAGTACATCTGGCGCGAGGACATCCCTATCCCCGAGCTCTACTACGCCGCCGACCGGCCCGTGGTGCGCCGGGACGGCCTCCTGCTCATGGTGGACGACGAACGGATGCCGCTCGAGAAGGGAGAGAAGCCCGAGATGCGCCGGGTGCGCTTCCGCACCCTCGGCTGCTACCCGCTGACGGGGGCCGTGGAGTCGAACGCCGCTACGCTCCCCGAGATCATCCAGGAGACCCTGCTGACCACGACCTCCGAGCGCCAGGGCCGCGCGATCGACCACGACGCCGCCGCGTCCATGGAGAAGAAGAAGCAGGAGGGCTACTTCTGATGTCGCACCAGGACCGGCGCATCGCGGCCGACATCATCGAGTACCTCGAGGCGCACGAGAAGAAGAGCATGCTGCGGTTCCTGACCTGCGGCTCGGTCGACGACGGCAAGTCGACGCTGATCGGGCGGCTGCTGTTCGAGTCGAAGCTGATCTACGAGGACCAGCTCGCCGCGCTCGAGGCCGACAACCGCAAGTTCGGCACCCAGGGCGAGAAGATGGACTTCGCGCTGCTGGTCGACGGGCTGGCCGCCGAGCGGGAGCAGGGCATCACCATCGACGTCGCCTACCGCTTCTTCTCGACCGAGAAGCGCAAGTTCATCGTCGCCGACACGCCGGGCCACGAGCAGTACACGCGCAACATGGCGACGGGGGCCTCGACGGCGGACCTCGCCGTGGTGATGATCGACGCCCGCAAGGGCGTGCTGACGCAGACGCGGCGGCACTCCTTCATCATTTCGATGCTGGGCGTGCGCCACGTGGTCCTCTGCATCAACAAGATGGACCTCGTGGACTACTCGCAGCACGTCTTCAACGAGATCGACGAGGCCTACCGCGCCTTCGTGCAGCCCTTCGGGTTCCAGTCCATCGTCTCGATCCCGGTCTCGGCGCTCGAGGGCGACAACGTGGTGGCGCACTCGGAGCGGATGCCCTGGTACAACGGGCCGACGCTGATGGAGCATCTCGAGGCCATCGACGTCGAGTCGGACGACCAGGCGAAGCCCTTCCGCATGCCGGTGCAGTGGGTCAGCCGGCCGAACCAGGACTTCCGCGGCTTCGCCGGGCTGATCGCCGGCGGCCAGGTCCGCCCCGGCGACCGGGTCAAGGTGCTGCCCTCCGGGGCCGAGAGCAAGGTCGCGCGCATCGTCACCTTCGACGGCGACCGCGAGCTGGCCGTCGCCGGGCAGTCCGTGACCGTCACGCTCGCCGACGAGGTGGACGTCTCGCGCGGCGACGTCCTCGCCTCGGCGGAGGCGCCGGCGGAGGTCGCCGACCAGTTCGAGGCGAGCCTCCTCTGGATGTCGCCGAGCCCGATGCTGCCGGGCCGGCCCTATGTCATGAAGATCGGCGCCCGCACCGCCACCTGCACGCCCGCATCGCCGAAATTCAAGATCAACGTCAACACGCTGGAGCACCTGGCCGCGAAGAAGCTCGAGCTCAACGAGATCGGCGTCGCCAACATCTCGCTCGACCGCGACATCGCCTTCGACGCCTATCACGACAACCGCGAGACCGGCGGCTTCATCCTGATCGACCGGATCACGAACGAGACGGTGGGCATGGGGCTGTTGCACTTCGCGCTCCGCCGCGCCTCGAACATCCATCGCCAGGCGATGAAGATCGACAAGGGCGCGCGCGCCGCGCAGAAGCACCAGAAGCCGGTGATCCTCTGGTTCACGGGGCTCTCGGGGGCGGGCAAGTCCACCGTCGCGGACCTCGTCAGCCAGAAGCTGCACGGGTTGAACCGGCACACCATGGTGCTCGACGGCGACAACGTGCGCCACGGGCTGAACCGCGACCTCGGCTTCACGGATGTCGACCGGGTCGAGAACATCCGCCGGGTCGGCGAGGTCTCGAAGCTGATGGTCGAGGCGGGGCTGATCGTGCTGGTCTCGTTCATCTCGCCCTTCCGCTCCGAGCGGCGGCTGGCGCGGTCTCTCGTCGAGCCGGACGAGTTCGTGGAGATCTTCGTCGACGCGCCGCTGGAGCTCGCCGAGTCGCGCGACCCCAAGGGCCTCTATGCGAAGGCCCGGGCCGGGGAGATCAAGAACTTCACCGGCATCGACTCGCCCTACGAGGCCCCCCTGGGCGCCGAGATCCGGGTCGACACGGCGAAGGCGAGTCCCGAAGAGTCGGCCGAGCAGATCGTCGCCTGGCTGGAAGAGAAGGGCTATCTCGGCTGACGCTTTTCCGCTTGGCGGCAGGGGCCCGGCAGCTTCCCGTTTGACTTGGGCTGGGCACCGTAGAAATCTGTCGCCGCGTCGGGCATGGAGGGGCACTTGGCGGGCGACGCGGAAGGATCGGCCGGCGGACGCTGGCAGGACGCGCTCTACGACCACCTGCGGGAGCTGGGCCTGACCCTCTTCGCCTACGTGCCCGACGCCGGCCATCGCATCCTGATCGACCGCTCGCTGGCGGACCCCGACGCCATCTCCGTGCCGCTCACGACCGAGATGGAGGGGGTGCCGATGCTCGCCGGCCACCATCTCGGCGGCGGGAGGGGCGTGCTGCTCATGCAATCGAGCGGGGTCGGCAACTGCGTCAACCAGTTCTCACTGGTCCGCACGGGGCGCTTCCCCTTCTTCACCATCGTCTCCATGCGCGGCGAGTTCGGCGAGCAGAACCCGTGGCAGATCCCGATGGGGCAGGGGTCGCGGCCGGTGATGGAGGCGATGGGCCTGCATTGCTTCGTGGTCGAGCGGGCGGACGAGGTGATCCCCGCCGCCGATGCCGCCGTGAACATGGCCTGGCGCTCGGACGCGGGCGTGGCGATGCTGCTGAGCCAGCGCCTGCTTGGCGCCAAGGCGTTCTGAGGGAGGCGCGCGATGGGATACACCCTCGACCGGAAGGACGCCGTCCCGGCGCTGATCGGCGACCCCGCCGAATTCCTGATCGTCGCCGGGCTCGCCGGCACGGCGAAGGACATCGCGGCGCTGACCGGCGAGAGCGGCAATGTCTACCTGATGGGCGGGGCGATGGGCGCGGCGGTGCCCATGGCGCTCGGCCTCGCCTTCGCGCAGCCGGAGCGGCGCGTCCTTGCGGTCACCGGCGATGGCGACCTGATGATGAGCGTCGGCGCGCTCGCCACCGTCGGCGTCATGCGGCCCGCCAACCTCGCCATCCTCTGCGTCGACAACGGCCATTACGGCGAGACCGGCTACCAGGAGGGCCACACCAGCCGGGGTGTCGACCTCGCCGCCATCGCGCGCGGCTCCGGCATCGCCGCGAGCCACACGGTGACGGCGGAGGCCGACTATGCGGCCGCGGCGCAGGCGCTCCGCCGGAGCAACGGGCCGGCCTTTGTGCTGCTGAAGGTCTCGAACGCCGAGCCGCCGCGCTACAGGCGCAACTTCGACGCGGTCGAGCGCAAGGCGATCTTCCGCCGCGCGCTGCTCGGCACGCGCTGAGGCCCGGCCCGATTTCGCGGCGCCATCGCGGCCCGTCTGTGATACTGTGAGGGAGACGGAAGGGCCCGGCCGGGACGTCCGGGAGGCGCACCATGAAGCTCATCATCGCGAGCCCCAGCCCCTTCGCGCGGCGCGCGCGGGTGGCGCTGATCGAGAAGGGCCTCGACTGCGAGGAGATCATGGACGAGCCCTGGAACCCCGGGGCCATCGCGCCCGCGCACAACCCGCTCGGCACCGTCCCGGTGCTGATCCTCGACGACGGCCGCACGCTCTACGACGCGCGCGTGATCGGGGAGTACCTCGACACCCTCGCGCCGCCGCCCCTGATCCCCGCGGAGCCGGGGCCGCGCATCGAGGCCCTGCAGACCGAGGCGCTCGCCGACGGCGTCGCCGATGCGGTCGTCCTCCTCGTCCTCGAGGAGCATCGGCGGCCGGGCATGCAGAGCGGCGAGTGGACCGCCCGCCAGCGCCGCAAGGTCGAGCAGGGCACCGTCGAGCTGGCCCGCCGGCTGGGCGACCGGGCGCACTTCGTCGGCGACACGCTGACGGTGGCCGACATCGCGGCCGCCTCGGCGCTCGCCTACATGGACCTGCGATTGCCGGAATACGCGTGGCGGCCGGCCTACCCGAACCTCGTCGCCTTCTCGGGCGCCATGGAGGCGCGGGAGTCCTTCAGCCGCACGAGGCCCTACGCCCAGACCATCGCGCCGGTGGGATAGGGCGGACCGGCCGCCTCGGGCCGCTCCGGGCGCGGCGCGGCCACGGGCAGCCGGCCTGCCCCCTTCACACGCGTGCAAAGGGGGTTAAGGCCCTGATTTTCAGGGATAAAAGAGTTACCAGGCCTGTGCGTGCCCGGTCGGCGGCCGTCAGCGCTCCGGCTCGGCGGCGTAGTCGGCGTCGCTCACGGGCTCCATCCACTCGACGTGCTTGCCGTCGAGCGCCTCCTGGAAGGCGACGTGAACCATGATGTGGTCGGGGGAGGCGCCGTGCCAGTGCTTCTCCTCCGGCGGGATCCAGACCGAGTCGCCGGGCCGGATCTCGATCACCGGGCCGCCCTCCTTCTGCACGCGGCCGACGCCGGAGATCACGTGCAGCGTCTGGCCGAGCGGGTGCGTGTGCCAGTTGGTCCGCGCCCCCGGCGCGAAGGTCACCGAGACCGCGCGCACCCGCGCGGGCTCAGGGGCCTCGTTGATCGGCACCTGCCAGACGGTGCCGGTGAACCAGTCCGGGTTGGCCCGGCGCACGGGCGTCTCGGTGGCCTTGCGAATATCCATGTCTCACTCCCTCTTCGTTGTCCGGCGGAAAACCGCCTCTTCGGTCTCGCGGTCGGGCGGATGTCGGGGCCGCCACCGGGGCGACCTACCGCATCAGATCGGTCCAGATGTCGGTGTAGGTGTCCGCCACCTCCTGCGGGCACTCGGGTAGGAAGACGCCCGCTTCCCCCGCCTCGGGCGGGATGACGATCTCGCGCGCCACCCGCATCGCGTCGGGCAGGAACGCCTCGGAGCTCTCGATCGCGTTGCCGTGGTGCGTGAACTCCGAGATCAGGGCCGCGCTCTCGGGTGCCATGACGAAGCTCTGGAACAGCTTCGCGTTCTCGGGGTTCGGCGCGTCCCGGAGCACGATGACGTTATCCATCCATAGCGGGAAGCCCTCGCGCGGGTAGCCGTAGCGGATCGAGGGCTTCGCCTGCCGCGCCCGGAACGCGGCGGCGTTCCAGTAGAAGGCGGCGGCGAAGTCCCCGCGGGGCATCTTCTCGACCAGCCCGTAATCCATCGACAGCCACTTTGGCCGCGCCTCCGTCAGCAGGTCGCGCGCCCGCTCCAGCGCCTCGCTGTCGTCGGTGCAGGGTTCGGCATCGACATACATCAGCGCGGTCCCGATCACGGCGTTCATCTCGGGCGCGACGTTGATTCTGCCGACGAGCTCCGGCGGCGGCTCGAAGATCACCGCGGCGGTGTTGATGTCGCCCTGGTAGTGCTCGGTGTCCACCACCACGCCGCTGCTCGCCCACACCCACGGCACGCTGTAGCGCCGTCCCGGGTCCCAGGGCGGGTCGCGCCACCGCTCGCCCACATTCTCGAAGTTCTCCATCCGGTCGGGCCGGGTGGCGCGCGCGAGGCCGGCCTCGACATAAGCCTCGACGAAGCGGCCCGACGCCACCACAAGGTCGAAACCGTGCCCGCCGGCCCGGACCGTCTCGAGCGCGGCGGCCTCGGAGTCGAAGCTGGTGATGGTGACCTCGACATCGTGCGCCTGCTCGAACGCCTCGATCAGCTCCGGACTCGTGTAGTCGCGCCAGTTGAAGAGATGGAGCTCGCCCGCCGCCGCGGCCACGCCCGGGCTCGCGGCCAGCGCCACGCCGACGATGCGTGCGCACAGTCCCCTGATCATGTGCTGCTCCCTTCTGCCCGGCGCCAGTCTAACGCGCCCGGCGCCGCCCTTGGCAAGCCTCGTCGCAGGCTTGACGCCTACGGCCCGAAGGCGCAACAAGCACGGGAAAACCCGCGCGACCGCGCGAAGGGAGGAGCAGATGGTCAAGGAACTCACGCATTTCATCGGCGGCCGCCACGTCGAGGGCAGCTCGGGCCGCTTCGGCGACGTCTACAACCCGGCGACCGGCGAGGTGCAGGCCCGCGTGCCCTTCGCCTCGCAGTCGGAGGTTCGCGCCGCGGTCGAGAACGCCAAGGCCGCCCAGCCCGGCTGGGCCGCGACCAACCCGCAGCGCCGCGCGCGCGTCATGATGAAGTTCGTCCAGCTCCTCAACCGCGACATGGACAAGCTGGCCGAGGCGCTGTCGTCGGAGCACGGCAAGACGCTGCCCGACGCGCGCGGCGACGTGCAGCGCGGGCTCGAGGTGGCCGAGTTCTGCATCGGCGCGCCGCACCTCCTGAAGGGTGAGTTCACCAACGACGCCGGGCCGGGCATCGACATGTACTCCATGCGCCAGCCGGTCGGCGTCGCCGCCGGCATCACGCCGTTCAACTTCCCGGCCATGATCCCGATGTGGAAGTTCTGCCCGGCGATCGCCTGCGGCAACGCCTTCATCCTGAAGCCTTCCGAGCGCGACCCGTCCGTCCCCCTCATGCTCGCCGAGCTGATGATCGAGGCGGGGCTGCCCAAGGGCATCCTCAACGTCGTCAACGGCGACAAGGAGGCGGTGGACGCCGTCCTCGACGATCCGGACATCGGCGCGGTGGGCTTCGTCGGCTCGACGCCGATCGCGGCCTACGTCTACTCGCGCGGCACGCAGGCGGGCAAGCGCGTGCAGTGCTTCGGCGGCGCGAAGAACCACATGATCGTCATGCCCGACGCCGACATGGACCAGGCGGTCGACGCGCTCGTCGGCTCGGCCTACGGCGCGGCCGGCGAGCGCTGCATGGCCGTCTCCGTGGCGGTGCCCGTGGGCGAGAAGACCGCCGACACGCTGGTCGAGAAGCTCGCCCCCCGTGTCGAGTCGCTCAAGATCGGGCCCTATACGGCGGGCGAGGACGTGGATTTCGGGCCGCTGGTCACCCGCGACGCCTGGAACCGCGTGCGCGGCCTGATCGACAAGGGAGTCGAGGAGGGCGCCGAGCTGGTGGTCGACGGCCGCGACTTCCGCCTGCAGGGCTACGAGCAGGGCAACTTCATCGGCGGCTGCCTGTTCGACCGGGTGACGCCCGACATGGAGATCTACAAGCAGGAGATCTTCGGCCCCGTCCTCTCGACGGTGCGAGCGAAGGACTACGAGGAGGCGCTCTCGCTCGCCATGGACCACGAGTACGGCAACGGCGTCGCCATCTTCACCCGCGACGGCGACGCGGCGCGCGAGTTCGCCAGCCGGGTCAACATCGGCATGGTCGGCGTCAACGTGCCGATCCCGGTGCCGCTGGCCTACCACACCTTCGGCGGCTGGAAGAAGTCGATGTTCGGCGACCTGAACCAGCACGGGCCGGACGCCTTCCGCTTCTACACGCGGACCAAGACGGTGACGGCGCGCTGGCCGAGCGGGCTGAAGGAGGAGGGCGCCAGCTTCTCGATCCCGACGATGAAGTAGGGCGGGCCGTCCGGGCCCACCCCCTTGAACGGGAACGCCCTGGATGGCGCGGGTCGGGCAAGGCCCGCCGAAGCGGCGGCGCGGCCCGGCGTCCGTAGCCGCGCCCCCGCCTCGCCTCAGATGGCCCTGGCCGCGGCGATGACAGCCTCGATCCGCTTCGTGCTCCCGGGATGCGTTCCCCCGTCGCCCAGGCATTCGCTCGCACCCCGGTCCGCGAGCCGCGCGACGATCAGCACGCCGAGCGCGGGATCGTAGCCGGCACGCTTGGCGATTTCCGCGCCGATCAGGTCCGCCTCGCGCTCGAATTCATGCAGGACCATCCAGCCGCCCGGGCCGCGGCCGATCTTCGCCACGGCGCAGGTATCCGCCGCGGCGCCGACCATGGTCGCCTCCGGCTCCCCGCTCAGTACCTTCTGGATGTGCCGGCCGAGCAGGTGCCCCATCTCATGGCCGAAGGTGAAGGCGAGCTCGTCCTGGCTGCGGGCCATCTCGATGAGGCGCATGGTGAAAAGGATCGTCGGCCGGCCCGCATTGTCGACGGTCAGGAACGCGTTCGGCTCCATGCCGAGGCGCGCATCGATGCCGACCCGGACGTCGCACGGATAGCCCGGCTTGTCGGCGGTTCGCTCGCGGCAGAAGGCCTCCGCCACCGGCTCGACCCGGGCAACGACCTCGCGGAAATTCCGGGCTGCCGTGCGGGGATCGAGAGGGGGCCGCGCCGTCTCGGCGAGCTCCGGCTCGGGAACGCGGGCCGCCGCCATGGACGCCCCTCCGGTGGTTTCCGTCGGCTCCCGGGTCGTCACGCACCCCGCGAGCACACCAAGGCATACCGCCACCACTACAACACGCATCGTGGTCACTCCTACGCAAACGCAAGCACTCGTACACAGAAGGAGTTGGGTGTTAAAAATTGGTAAAATTTTGTCGGATCATCTATTTTCTGGTAAGTCGGCTGTATTTATTTAGATAAATCCAACTAAAAGTGGAGACAGGGGTTGCCTGATTACTCATAGGTTTAGCAATTGCGACGTGCAACGGTCGGCAAAAAGGACCGGGTTCATCGCGCCACTCCTCCGTGCCGGCAACGCGGCAGGGTGGGGCGCGCGCCACGCCCCGCCACCAGTTGGGGTCGCGATTTCCAATGAAATCAGGAGATTGACCCCGCGTCCAAATCTGGACGCCCCCATGCGGGGCGCTCCGGCGCCGTCCCGCAGCCGGCTCAGTACTCGCCGTAGGGCACCGGCGGCTCGCAGCCCTTCCGCTCGTAGGTCGCGTGCGCGCGCCGGTAGAGGGTCTCGGAATCGACCATCTCGTCGGGCTCGTCCGACTCCGTGCTCTCGACCGCGCGCTCGATGGTGCCGAGCGGGATCGGGATGAACAGGGAGGCGACGCCCTGCGGCCGGTCGGTCTCGAGGTCGACGTCGCCGGACTGGGGCTGCACGGTTGCCTCCTGCTCCTCCGCGGCGAGCGCCTCCTTCATGGCGACGCGGAGCTCGAGGCAGTCGGCGGCGTCCAGCCGGGCCTGCAGCGACTCCTCGGCCGCGGCCGGGCCGGTGGTCGTGCCGGTCGATTGGGTCGACTGCTGCGCACAGGCGGCAGCCGCCAGGGCGAGCAGGAATGCGAAGGGAAACGGTCTCATCCTGGCCATCGTCAACAGGGAACACGAAACGCGCCGGAATCTACCACACCCGCCGGCGGAAATCCCGGCAAAACACGGAAGATGGACCGGCGCGGGCGCCGTCCGGGCGGTCAGCGGCGGGTGCCGTGTCGCCCCGTCCGGACCGGCGTCATTGCCCGGCCTGACTCGCGGACCCCGCCTCGGCAGCGGAGGCCATCCGCTGGGACGCCCGGGGCGCGCTCGGGCGCGACGCGCTCGAGTCGGGCAGGCGAGCACCGTGGCTGGCGGAGGACTCCGCCCCGCACTCCTTCTCCCGGTAGGCCGCCTGTGCCGCCTTGTAGAGCGTTTTCGTCTCCGCCGCCTCGGCTGTCTCCTCCGGCTCGGCCGC
>JBEPXW010000031.1:0-10402 GCA_041641715.1 Pseudomonadota bacterium | reverse complement strand
CCCGTCGTCTCCCGCGGGCGGCGTCACCTCCTCGATGTCGCCGAGAAGGGCCGAGAGACCCCGCCCGAGGCCCCTGCGTTCCGGTGTCCTGCTCATGCCTGCCTCCTGATCACTTTCTGTTCTTCGGGTCCCGACCGCGCCGCTCACGCGGCGATCCGCGCCTGGTCGCGGCGCAGGATCTCGCTTGCCAGCGCCCGGTAGGCGATGCTGCCGGCGCTGTTCGGGTCGTAGAGACGCCCCGGCAGGGCGTAGCTCGGCGCCTCGGAGAGGCGCACGTTGCGGGGGATGATCGTCTCGAACACCGTGTCGCCGAGCGTGTGCCGCACGTCCTCCGCCACCTGCGCCGAGAGGTTGTTGCGCCGGTCATACATCGTGAGAACGATGCCCTCGATCCGCAGCTGGCGGTTGAGCCGGCCCTGCACCCGCTTGATGGTGGCGAGCAGCTGCGTCAGCCCTTCGAGAGCAAAGAACTCGCACTGGAGGGGCACGAGCACCGTGTCAGCGGCCGTCATCGCATTGACCGTCAGGAGGTTCAGCGACGGCGGACAGTCGATGATTATATAATCATAACAATTAGTTAGACTGTTCTCGGCCTTCTCGCGCAGCACGGCCCGCAGGCGCTCGGCCCGGTCCTCGGCGCCGGAAAGCTCGGCATCGAACCCGGAGAGGTCGGGCGAGGCGGGCACGACGAAGAGACTGGTGTCACCGCAGGGCAGGGTCGCGTCCGATATAGCGCGACCCTCTGTCAGCACATGATAGATGGAGACGTCGCGGCGGTCGGACCCGATGCCGAGACCGGTGGACGCATTGCCCTGGGGATCGAGATCGATCAGGAGGACACGCTTGCCCGCCTCCGCCAGCGCCGCGCCGAGATTGATTGCCGTCGTGGTCTTGCCGACGCCGCCTTTCTGATTCGCCAGCGCGATCACGCGCGCGAGCGGGCGGGGCGGCGGACCATCCGGGGTCATGATCGGGGTTCGAGCTCCAGGATCTTCAGAATCGATGCGCCGGGATGCGTGCGGCTGGCGACCCGCTCGGCGTCAATATGCCAATGGGCCGTGGCCGCGGTCAATTCGGAATCCAGGCGCTCGCCCTTCGGAAAGAGGAAAATCGTTCCCGGGCCCCGAAACCGATACCCGAGCGCGCAGAGGCGCGGGAGTGGCGCCAGCGCCCGGGCCGAGACGACATCGTACGGTTCTGCGGGTACGTGCTCGACGCGCCGGGCCTCGACCGACACCGTGAGGCCCATCTCACGGGCCGCGGTGGCGAGGAACGCAGCCTTGCGCCTGTCGGATTCGACCAGCGTCAGGCTCAGTCCCGGTGCCTTTTCCGCCGCGATGGCGGCCACCGGCAGCCCGGGGAAACCGCCACCCGCTCCGAGATCGATCCAGCGCCGGGCGCTCGCCGGCGCGAGGTCGATAAGCTGCGCCGAGTCCGCGACGTGGCGGGTCCAGGCATCGCGGAGGCTGCCTGGCGCAACGAGATTTATCCGCGCGTTCCACCGCTCGAGCAGCTCGAGCAACAGGGCGAGGCGTCCGGCTGTTTCATGTGAAACAGAAAAGTCCCGCGCGAAGGCGTCCGGCATCATGCGCGTCGCCGCTCGTCCCGCCGGCGTGCGGCAGCAAGCACCAGCGCGAGCGCGGCGGGTGTCATGCCATCGATGCGCGCGGCCTGGCCAAGGCTTTCCGGCCGTACATGTGCCAGCTTCTCGCGCAACTCGGCCGAAAGGCCGGAAAGCGAAGAATACTGGAGATCCCGCGGCAGCGCGCGCGCTTCCTCGCGCCGCATCGCCGCTGCGGCAGATCTTTGTCGGCCGAGATATCCTGCGTAGCAGGCATCGTTCTCCAACTGCCGGGCGATGGTGCCGTCGAGGCCCGCCAGCTCCGGCCATATCCCTGCAAGTTGCGCCACGGTGATGCCCCGATAGGCCAGGAGTTCGGCCGCACTGCGTCGCATGCCGTCGTAATTGATCTCAAACCCCAGCCTTCGTCCCTCGTCGGGCGTCAGCCTCAGCGAGGCGGCAACCTCGCCTGCAGCCGCGAGCTGCCGGCACTTGTACTCGAACGCGCGATACCTGGCATCCGAGACGCATCCGGCTTCGCGGCCCGTTCCGGTGAGTCTCCGGTCCGCATTGTCGGCCCGCAGCATCAGGCGATACTCCGCACGCGACGTGAACATGCGATACGGCTCCGTCACGCCACGCGTGACGAGATCATCGATCATGACCCCGATGTAGGCGTCCGCCCGGTCGAGCTGCACCGGAACCCGTCCCGTAGCGGCACGGCCCGCGTTCAGCCCCGCGACAAGGCCCTGCGCCGCGGCCTCCTCGTAACCGGTCGTACCGTTGATCTGGCCTGCGAAATAGAGCCCAGCCACGGCCTTCAGCTCGAGCGTCGGGCGGAGGGACCGAGGGTCGATGTAATCATACTCGATCGCGTATCCGGGCCGCAGGAGACGGACCCGCTCCAGCCCCCGGATCGACCGGACGCATGCCTCCTGCACGTCCGCCGGCAATGAGGTGGAAATCCCATTCGGATAGATCGTGTCATCCGCCACGCCCTCCGGCTCAAGGAAAATCTGGTGTTCCTCCTTTTCCGGAAACCGGGCCACCTTGTCCTCGATCGACGGGCAATAGCGAGGGCCCACTGTCTTGATCCGGCCCGAATACATGGCTGAGCGATGCAGATTCCGGCGGATGATCTCGTGGGTTTGCTGGTTCGACTGGGTGATGTAGCAGCTTCGTTGCGCCGCCATCGGCCCGGAGCTCAGGAAGGACAGCATGGTTGGCTCGCTGTCGCCGGGCTGCTCGACGAGGCGTGCGAAATCGATGCTGCGTGCATCCAGGCGCGGTGGTGTCCCCGTCTTCAGCCGGCCGAGCGCCAGCCCGAGATCAGCGAGACGCTCTGCCAGACGCGCAGCCGCCGGATCGTCGGCCCGCCCCCCGGAACGGCTCTCATCGCCAATGTGGATCATGCCGCGCAGGAACGTGCCCGTGGTGAGCACGACGCTCCGCGCTCCGATACGGATACCGTCGCCGAGCTCCACTCCGACGACGCGATCGCCCCAGATGGTCAGATCGACCACCTCTCCTTCCAGTATGGCGAGGCCCGCCTGCCGTCGAAGCATCTCCTGGACAGCCTCGCGGTAAAGTCGTCGGTCGCACTGAACCCGCGGGCCCTGCACCGCCGGGCCCTTGCTCCGGTTGAGCAGTCGGAACTGAATCCCGGCACGGTCCGCGGCACGGCCCATCACGCCGTCCAGGGCGTCGGTCTCGCGCGCCAGGTGGCCCTTGCCGAGCCCGCCAATGGCCGGGTTGCACGACATTTCGCCGATCCGGTCCGCACGGTGAGTGACAAGCGCGGTTCGGGCGCCGACCCGAGCTGCGGCGCCGGCGGCTTCCGTTCCGGCATGACCGCCGCCGATCACAATCACGTCGAAGTTCCGCGCAGGCTGTTTCACGTGAAACGCTCCCCCGTTGGGTACATTATTTGCCGAGACAGAACGAAGCGAACACGGCGTCCAAGACTTCCTCGGTCCCGACACGGCCGATCAGGCGATCCAATGCACGGAACGCGCCGCGCAACGCCTCCGCCGCCATCTCCAGCTCGTCCCTGACCAGGGCCTCCTCGGCGCCGGCCAGTGCCCGGGCCGCGTCTTCGACCGCCTGGCGCTGACGTCGGTGCCCGACCAGGCCGTCCCCTGTAAACCGCCCCTCCAACATGACACGCACCTGCTCGAGCAACTCTCTCACGCCGGTCCCGCTTGCGGCCGACACCACAAGATCGCCTGGCCCCGCCCCAAGATCAGCCTTCGTCCAGACCCGCAAGTCGCCGGGGCGCCAGAGCGACTCTTCCTCCGCCGCTGGCGGCGCGTCCGACGAGCGCAGAAACAATCGCACTGCGGCGCCGCGCGCCCGCGCACCCGCCCTCGCTACGCCTTCCGTCTCGATCTCGTCCGCACCGGTCCGCAACCCGGCCGTATCCAGAAACACGACCGGCAGGCCGCCGAGATCATAGCGGAGCTCAAGAACATCGCGCGTGGTGCCCGGCTGCGGCGACGTGATGGCCGCGTCACGCCCCGCCAACACGTTGAAAAGCGTCGACTTTCCCGCATTCGGCGCCCCCAGGATCGCGACCTCGAGTCCGTGCCGCAAGCGCTCGGCCCCATCCGAAAGAGCGAGCTCGCGTCCGAGTCCCTCGCGCACGCGGCTCACCAGCGAAGAAACTTCCGGCGTCACATCCGTCGGCACGTCCTCGTCCACCCAGTCGATCGTCGCCTCAACCAACGCCGCGGCGCGGACAAGGTCGTTCCGCCACGCCTCCGCCCGACGATGCAGCGCACCGCCAAAGCCGCGCATTGCCTGCTCACGCTGGCGCTCCGTCTCCGCAGCCAGAAGATCGCCCAGCGCCTCGATCTCGGCGAGGTCCATGCGCCCGGCGAGAAAGGCGCGGCGCGTGAACTCCCCGGGCTCCGCCGGCCGGCAGCCCGGCTGGCGGTCCAAAAGATCCAGCACCGCCGCGACAATGGCGCGACCGCCATGGCAATGGAGCTCGACCATGGGCTCGCCCGTGTAGCTCGCGCACGCGGCGAAGCGTACGACCAGCGCTTCATCGACCAGGTCACCGGCCGGGGCCCGGAGCTGCCGCAGCACGGCGCGGCGCGGCTCCGGCAGCGCCTTTCCGGTCAGGCGGCGCAGCAGATCGTCCGCCGCCGGGCCGGAAACCCGGATGACGGCGATCCCCGCCAGCCCCGCGCCCGAGGCCGGGGCAAAGATCGTATCCTCAGCGTCGACAGCAGCCCGGCCGTCGCCCTGGGTTTCCCCTGCCAACCCGTGAACCATCACCTGCTCAGTTCAATCCTGCTCACGATGAGACCGGCCGCCCTGCGCCGGGTTCCTCCTCGCGCCGGGTCAAAGATCAATCGTGAAAAATTATTCTTCTTTTTTTTCAATATCTTACAAACACGCCCCGGACTGGCTCAGGCGTTCATCGACTCGAAGAATTCGGCGTTCGTCTTCGTCTGCTTCAGCTTCGCCAGCAGGAACTCGATCGCGTCCGTCGTGCCCATCGGGTTGAGAATGCGCCGCAGCACGAACATCTTCGCGAGGTCGCCCTTCGGCACGAGCAGCTCCTCCTTGCGAGTCCCCGATTTGAGGATGTCGATCGCCGGGAAGACGCGCTTGTCCGCCACCTTGCGATCGAGCACGATTTCCGAGTTGCCGGTACCCTTGAACTCCTCGAAGATGACCTCGTCCATCCGGCTGCCCGTGTCGATCAGCGCGGTCGAGATGATCGTCAGCGAGCCGCCCTCCTCGATGTTCCGCGCCGCGCCGAAGAACCGCTTCGGCCGCTGCAGAGCGTTTGCGTCGACACCGCCCGTCAGCACCTTGCCGGAGGACGGCACAACCGTGTTGTACGCCCGGCCCAGCCGCGTGATCGAATCGAGCAGGATCACCACGTCACGGCCGTGCTCGACAAGCCGCTTGGCCTTCTCGATGACCATCTCGGAGACAGCGACGTGCCGGGTCGCCGGCTCGTCGAAGGTCGACGAGATGACCTCCCCCTTCACCGAGCGCTGCATGTCGGTCACCTCCTCGGGGCGCTCGTCGATCAGCAGCACGATCAGGTAACAGTCCGGATGATTCTTCTCGATCGAGTGCGCAATGTTCTGCATCAGCACGGTCTTGCCCGTGCGCGGCTGTGCCACGATCAGGCAGCGTTGGCCCTTGCCGATCGGCGCCACCAGGTCGATGACCCGAGCGGACTTGTCCTTCACCGTCGGATCGTCGGTCTCCATCGTGAACCGCTCCGTCGGGTAGAGCGGCGTCAGGTTGTCGAAATGAACCTTGTGACGCGCCTTCTCCGGCTCCTCGAAATTGATCGTGCTGACCTTGAGAAGCGCGAAATACCGCTCGCCCGCCTTGGGCGCGCGGATCGGTCCCTCGATGGTGTCGCCCGTCCGGAGGGCGAAACGGCGGATCTGGTTGGGGCTGACATAAATGTCATCCGGACCCGGAAGGTAATTCGCCTCCGGAGAGCGCAGAAAGCCGAACCCGTCCTGCAACACTTCCAGAACCCCGGTTCCGACAATCTCCACATCTCGGTCCGCCAGCTCCTTCAGGATGGCGAACAGCATGTCCTGCTTGCGCATCGAGGAGGCGCCTTCGACTTCCAGCTCCTCGGCCATGCTCAAAAGATCGGTCGGCGACTTCGCCTTGAGTTCGGAGAGTTTCTGAACGGTCATGTCTCGGTCCGGGAAGGGAGATCAGCGCTGGGCTCGGTGGCAGCTCGCCAGCTCGGGGAGGGAAGCGCAAAGGACGGCAGCGCCGCCGGGGGAACGCGCCGCGCCCTGCCGGCACGGCACCGGCGCAAGCACGCCGCATCGAGGGTTTAAATAGTGCCGGACACCACACCCTGTCAATTTCCCCGGCACCGAAAACTTCACCCCGCGGCTCCGCACTCAGAACGGCCGGACGACGACCATGATGACGATCCCGATCATCAGAAGCGTCGGAACCTCGTTGGCAACGCGGTAGAACCGCGCCGACCGCGCATTCCTGCCCTCGGCGAAGGCGCGCCACCAGCGCACCAGCAGATGATGATAGGCGGTCATCCCGATCACCAGCGCCGCCTTGGCATGCACCCATCCTTGGCTCCAGTCCAGGATTCCCGGCGTGAAGACCAGCATCAGCCCGAACACCCATGTCGCCACCGAGGCGGGGTTGGCAATGAACTTCAGGAGACGCCGCTCCATCACGCGAAAGGTCTCCCCCGGCTCACCCGCGCCGGATCGCTCGGCATGGTAGACGAAGAGCCGCGGCAGGTAGAGCAACGCTGCCATCCAGGCGATGACCGAGATGATATGCAGCGCCTTGGTCCACGGATAAGCCGCCGCCAGAAAATCCCCGAGCATCGCCGTCATCCGCGCACCGCGCGCAGCAGCGCTTCCACGTGACCCGGATCCGTCTCGGGCGTGATCCCATGACCGAGATTAAACACATGCGGCACGCCCTGCATCTCCGCCACGATCCGTCTGGCCGTCTCCGCCAGCTCGGTCCCCCCGGCCACCAGCAGCGCCGGGTCGAGGTTCCCCTGCAACGCCACACGCGACCCCATCGCCTGCCGAGCCCAGGCGAGCGGCACCGCCGTGTCGAGCCCGACCGCCGCCGGCGCCACGCTCTCCGCGAACACCGGATACATCGCGCCCGCGCCCCTCGGGAACCCGATCACCGGGACCTGCGGCCAGCGTGTCGCCAATCTCGCAACGATCCGCCGCGCCGGCTCGATGACGAACCGCTCGAACATCCCTGCGGGCAGCGACCCCGCCCAGCTGTCGAACAGCATCACAGCCTCGGCGCCGGCGGCTATCTGGCCATCCAGGTAGCGCACCGTCGCCTCCGTCAGAAGATCCACCAGGCGGCCGAACGCCTCTCTGTCGCGGTGCATCCAGACCCGCGCCGGCGCCTGATCCGGCGTCCCGCGCCCCGCGACCATGTAGCTCGCCACCGTCCAGGGCGCTCCCGCGAACCCGATCAGCGTGACGTCTCCGGCCAACGAGCGGCTCAAGCGGCGCACTGTCTCATAGACCGGCGCCAGCGTACCGTCGATCTCCTCCGCCGGCCGCAACCGACCGAGCGCCTCGCGCTCCGCTACCACGGGCTCCAGCCGCGGTCCCTCGCCCTCGACGAACGTCAATGACTGCCCCAGCGCATGCGGCACCAGCAGGATATCCGCGAACAGGATCGCCCCGTCGAAGCCGAACCGCCGGATCGGCTGCAGGGTCACCTCCTCGGCCAGCTCCGGCGTGAAGCAGAGGTCGAGAAAGCTTCCGGCCTGCGCGCGCAGCGCCCTGTACTCCGGCAAATAGCGGCCGGCCTGACGCATCAGCCACACCGGCGGTATTTCGAGCGGCTCTCCCTGCAGAACGCGAAGAAGCCTCTTGCCCTTGTCCGGACCGCCCCTGGTCATGGTCCCTCTTTCATAAGAAAATGGATTCAGGGTTGTAGTGATTGTGGCGCCGTGAGTCCCGGGGATTACCGTATTGCGAAAACAATTCACAGGGTTATCCAGCGACGGTGTGATGCAACTAGGCTTTGGTATGCCGAGCGGGTTCGTTGTGCATGGCAAGTCTCTGAAAAAGCGCGCGTCTTTTCAATATGTTAACAATCCGTAAAGCGGATGCGGGCGAGTGGCCCGTAACTCTTGGGTAGCAGATTCCCTCGAACCGGCGAGACTTATCCACATTGCCGTGCAAGGTGGCCGAATCCCGTTCACATGTGGACGATGCGATCGTTTCTTCACATGGCAACGAGCGACCTGATTCACGCCCGTGCTCTCCACGAGTCCCTACCCGAGTTTTCCCGGGAGTCGCGCACAGGTTTACCGGCAGCCTCGGGCCTTCCGTCAGCGCACCTTTGGCGCCATTCTTGGTCGGGACGCGACAGCGCTCCCCGTGCGGGAAACCGAGGCAAGGACAGGAACGACAGGGCAGCATGACCGACGGCCCCCGTTTCCATCTGCATCTGATCTCCGATTCGACAGGCGAAACCCTGCACGCGCTCGCCCGCGCGGCGCTCGCTCCTTTCCGGCCCGAGACCGAGGTGCGCACCCATCTCTCGGTCTTCGTCCGCACCGAGCGCGATCTCGAGGCTGCGCTCGCGGGGCTCCGCGCCGATCCCGGCCTTGTCTGGTACACGGTGGTCGATCCGGCGATGCGCGCCCGGATCGACGCCGTTTGCCGGGAGCTCGGCGTTGAGCACACCAGCGTGCTGACCCCGCTCATCGATGCTCTCTCGCGCCATCTCGGCCGGGACCCCAGCCACCGGCCGGGTCTGCAGCACGAGATGGGCTCGGACTATTTCGAGCGTATCGCCGCGCTCGACTTTGCCATCGCTCATGACGATGGCGCTCTGGGCGACCGGCTGCGCCGCGCCGACGTGGTGCTGACCGGTGTCAGCCGCACATCCAAGACGCCAACCTGCATCTATCTCGCCTATCGCGGCGTGAAGGCGGCGAATGTGCCGCTGGTGCCGAACCGCGCGCCTCCGCCCGAGCTCCTCGAGACCATTCGCGGCGGCACGCCGGTGATCGGGCTCACCGCCAGCCCGTCCCGTCTCGCCCAGGTGCGGAGCCACCGGCTCGACACGCTCGGCCACAGCCAGGGCACCGACTACGCCGATCTTGAGCGCATCCGGAACGAGGTCGCCGAGGCGCGTCTGTTCTTTCAGCGCCACCACGTTCCTGTGATCGATGTCACCCGCCGCTCGATCGAGGAGACCGCGGCCGAGATCCTCTCCGAGCTCCGCAGTCGCGGCAGCGTCGCCGCCAAACGCGACGCCGCGCGCCGCGACCTTCCCGACACCATTCGCTGAGGCGACCATGACGCCGCTCGTCCTCGCCAGTGCCTCGCCCGCCCGCGCCGCCATGCTCCGCGACGCGGGCGTGGAGATCGAGGTCGCTCCGGCCCGTGTCGACGAGGAAGCCGTCCGTGAGTCCCTCCTGGCCGAGGGCGCGCCGCCGCGCGACATCGCCGACAAGCTCGCCGAGCTGAAGGCGTTCCGCGCTGCGCCGCGCCATCCGGGCCGGCTCGTGCTGGGCGCCGACCAGGTGCTGGTGGCCGGCGACCGCCTGTTCGCGAAGCCGCGCGACCGCACCGAGGCGCACGAGCAGCTCCGCGCGCTGCGCGGCCACACGCACCATCTCCTCTCCGCGGCGGTGATCGTGGACAGCGGCGCGGCGGTCTGGCGCCATGTGGGCACGGCGCGCCTCGCCATGCGCCCCTTCTCGGACGCCTTCCTCGAGGACTACCTCGACCGGCTCGGCGATCTGGCCTTCGCCTCCGTCGGCTGCTATCAGCTCGAGGGTCTCGGCGCGCAGCTCTTCGCCCGCGTCGACGGCGACTTCTTCACCGTGCTCGGCCTGCCGCTGCTCGAGCTTCTCGGCTACCTGCGCGCGCGAAAGGTGCTGATCGAATGACCGCCGGCGACGACGACCAGCGCCCCCTGCTCGCCGGCGTCATGGGCTGGCCGATCGCGCACTCGAAGTCGCCGCTGATCTTCGGCCACTGGTTCGCCCGCCATCGCGTCCCGGGCGCCTATGTCCGTCTCGCCGTGCGCCCGGAGGACTTCGCCGAGGTCCTCGGCGCCCTTCCGAAGGCGGGTTTCCGCGGGGTCAACATCACCATCCCGCACAAGGTGGCGGCGCTCGAGCTTTCGGACGAGGCCAGCGACGCGGCCCGCGCGATCGGCGCCGCCAATACTCTGACCTTCACCGCGGAGGGCCGCATCCGCGCTGACAACACCGACGGCTTCGGCTTCCTCGAGAACCTGCGCGAGGGCGCCCCCGCCTGGGACCCCGCCGCCGGTCCCGCGCTCGTCCTCGGCGCCGGCGGTGCCGCCCGCGCG
>JBEPXW010000030.1:0-10591 GCA_041641715.1 Pseudomonadota bacterium | reverse complement strand
AGCAGTTCCTGCCAGCCTGTGACCCTGGCTTTCGGCGCCTTGGCAAAGCCATAGCCGGGCAGGTCCACGAGATAGCCCGCGTCACCGAGCGCGAAGTAGTTGATCTCCTGCGTGCGACCCGGCGTGTTTGAGGTGCGGGCGAGCGCCTTGCGCCCCGTCAGAGCGTTGATAAGCGAGGACTTGCCGACGTTCGAACGGCCAGCGAAGCAGACCTCCGGGCGGTCGGCGGGCGGCAGCGCGTCGACCGCGGTGACCCCTTTCACGAAGTCGCAGGGGCCCGAGAAGAGCTGCCGCGCGCGCGCCTCCGCATCCGGATCGGCCTCGCTGACAACGGTGAAGGGGACCCGAGGCGGCGTCATCGGTTTGTCACGCGAAGCCCCGCCGGGTCACCCTCGGCGACGATGCCGCCGGTGACAACCTCGGCGTAGACGCCGAAATCGGTGTGGCCGAAACGGGCCTCGAGGGCGTCGAGCGTTTCGGCGTCACGCCGGCCCGTCGCGGGGTTCGCCTTGGTGGCGTTGCACCGTCCGATCCGCTCGACGATGCGGAGGTGCACCGCCCCGACCGTCAGTTCATGTCCGACGAGGTCGAACTCTTGCCAGGGCGCGAGCCCCTCGAGCCAGATGTTGGCGCGGAACCGCCTCGGGTCGAGCGTGGTGCCCATGCGCTGCGAAAGGACGCGGAGCGAGGCCAGCGAGGCGACCGAGATGGACGGGAAGTCGGTGTCCGTCATGCCGCGGCCGGGCACGCGGACGAGGCCCGTCGGGCGCGGCATGGATCCGGGCATGAGCGGTTCGACCCAGGCGATGAAACGGTCGCGGTCGGTAGGCGCCTCGGGATGGAACGTGATCGGCGATCTGTCCGGGTGCGACAGCGTGAGGCGGCCCGTCGCCTCGTTCACCCTTGCCGTGACGGCAGCGAAGGACGGCACGACCGTGCAGCGCATCCATGTGTTCGGTGGCGCCCAGGCGGCTGCCTCGCGGTCGTACCGGGACTTTTCGTGGGCCAGGGCCCAGACGCGGTCGTTGGGCATGGTGCGCCCCGGAGAGAGCTCGGCCCGCGTCACCCGCTCGGAGCCGAGGCTCTTGATCGGGTGACGCCAGATGCCGGCGACGTGGGAAGCGCCGGTCATAGGCCGCGCGGGGCCGGAGCGCGCGGCCTCATCTCAGGCCCGGCCGCCGCTGCGCTTCCGTCCGCCGCGTTGCCCGGACTTTCCGGACGATTTCGAGCGCGACCGCGAGCCGGACTTCCTGGCGGGCTTCGCGGGCGGCTTCTCGCTCTTGGCCTCGGGCGGGGTCTCCTCCCCGGAAGACGGCTCGGCGGCGGGTTCTTCGCCGCCGGCTGATGCGCCTCCCTGGGCCTCGCCGGTCTTGCTGCCGGACGCGGTCGCCGCGCCCGCCGCCTCGGCCTTCACGGCGGGCTTCTTCTTCAGCCCTGACTTGATGTTGCCGAGCAGGTCCACCTCGATCCCCTGGCTGCGCATTATGATGTACTGCTGGGCGAAGGTCAGCACGTTGTTGGCGACCCAGTAGAGCACGAGGCCGCTGGCGAACTGGCCGAGCAGGAACATGAAGACCCAGGGCATCCAGGCGAAGATCATCCGCTGGGTCTGGTCCGCGGGCGCCGGGTTGAGCTTCTGCTGCAGCCACATGGTGACGCCGAGCAGGATCGGATAGACGCCGATCGCGATGGGATCGAGGATCGGCGGCACCTCGAAGGGAATCAGCCCGAAGAGGTTGATCCACGCGGTCGGGTCGGGTGCCGAGAGGTCCCTGATCCAGCCGACGAAGGGCGCGTGGCGCATCTCGATGGTGACGAACAGCACCTTATAGAGCGCAAAGAAGATCGGGATCTGCAGCAGGATCGGCAGGCAGCCCGAGGCGGGGTTTACCTTCTCCTTCTTGTAGAGCGCCATCATCTCCTGCTGGAGCTTCTGGCGGTCGTCTCCGGCCTGTTCCTTGATGCGCTCCATCTCGGGTTGAAGCTTCTTCATCTTCGACATCGCCACGAAGGACTTGTAGGCGAGCGGGAACAGGATCGCCTTGACGATGAAGGTGAGTCCGATGATGGCGAAGCCCATGTTGCCGATGAGGGAGTGCACCCACATCAGCAGAGTGAACATCGGCTTGGTCAGAAAGTAGAACCAGCCCCAGTCGACCGAGTCGACGAAGCGGTCGATGCCGTACTCCTCCTCGTACCGCCGGATCGTCGAGACCTCCTTGGCGCCGGAGAAGAGGTTGGTCGTGCTCTCGACCGTGCCGCCGGCGGGGATGCTCACGACGGGGAGCCGCATCTCGGTGCGGAACTCCTCGACGCCGTTGAGGTTAAGCACTCGATAGACGGCATCGAAAGGCTCGCCCGGCTCCGGGATCAGCGTCGACATCCAGTACTTGTCGGTGAAGCCGAGCCAGCCGTTGGTCTGGACCTCGATGACCTGCGCGGGGCCGCGCTCGTTCGGCGCCACCTCGAGGTCGCGCATCTCGTCGTAGTCGACCTCCGAGAGCTCGCCGTCGAACATGCCGATGGCGCCCTCGTGGAGGATGTAGAAGCCTACGCCCTCGGGCTCGCCGCGGCGCGCGATGACACCGTAGGGGGCGAGGGTGACGCCCTCGCCGGTCGTGTTCTCAACCGACTGATTGACGGTCACCATGTAGCGGTCGTCGATCTCGAAGCGGCGGCGGAAGACGAGGCCCTCGCCGTTTTCCCAGCGCAGGACGACGGGATCGGACGGCGTCAGCGTGTCGCCGCGCTCGACCTCCCAGGGCGTGGAGGGGCCGGGCAGGGGACCGGGGTCGACATTCACCGTGCGCCGCCAGCCATAGTCGATGAAGTAGGGGTCGGGCGCGCCGGCCGGGTTCAACAGCACGACGGTGTCGGCGTCCGGCTTCAGCGTCTCGCGGTAGAGCGAGAGGTGGAGGTCGTCCAGGCGGCCGCCCTTGAGCCGGATCGAGCCCGAGACGGCCGGAGTCTCTATCGGGACGCGCGCATCGCTCTCGAGGGCCTGGGCGCGGCTGACCGTGGCGCCGGGAGCGGCGCCGGGTGTGGGCGCGGCGGTTCCTTCTCCGCCCTCGCCGGTGGCGACGGCGGGCGGTTGTGTGCCCTGGCCGGCCTCGGTCTCGGCCTGCTCCTGGGGCGGCGGAGGCGGCGGCGCGACAAAAGCCTGCCACGCGAAGACCACCAGCATCGCCAGCACGGCCGCCAGAACGAGGTTCTTGCTGTCGTTGTCGCCGCCCATTCATCGCCCCTAGGCTGTTCGCGCCTGCCTTGAAGCCGTTGAGAGGCCCGAGGTCAAGGGGATTCGCCCTCGCCGCGCCCAGCCGTCGCGCCGGGCGCGTCGTTCGCCCGGATACAGGATCGGCGGGGCGCAGGGAACCTCGGCGAGCCGAATTTCGCGCCCCGGATTCAGGGATCCCGCCGTTCGGGCACCGGGTCGTAGCCCGAGCCGCCGCCGGGGTGGCAGCGGATCACGCGGCGGATCGCAAGCCAGGTCCCGCGGAGTGCACCATGCTTCTCGAGTGCCTCGAGCGCGTAGGCCGAGCAGGTCGGCAGATAGCGGCAGTTCATGCCGAGCCAAGGGCTGACCACGAGCCGGTAGGCCTTCACGGGGACCGCCACGATGCAAGCGAGGGGGCTCATGGCCCGTCCTTTCCGTGCAGGTTCTTTCCGTGCAGGCGCGCGAGGCCACGCTCGAGATCATCGACGAGCCGGACGAAGGGCCGCGCGACAGTGGTCCCGGATCGTGCGATCAGGACGTAGTCCCAGCCGTCCCGGCCGTGCCGCGGCAGGACCTGCCGGGCCACCTCGCGCATCCGCCGCCGGGCGCGGTTACGGACGACGGCCATGCCGACCTTGCGCGACGCGGTGAAGCCGACGCGGATCCCTTCGGCCTCGCCCGGCCTCCGCCGGCGGCCCTGGACGGCCATGCCGTGGGCGTGGGCCTTGCGGGCCCGGGCACAGGCCAGGAAATCGGCGCGTCTCTTGAGGGTCTGCAGCCGCCCGGAGACGGGGCGCGGCGTGTCCACGGGCGCGCGAGGCCCCGCTTCGGCGAGCGGGGTGCGGGTGGGCGGCTCATTCATCACGGTGTCTGGGGCGCTGCAGCGGCACCCGGGCGTGTCAAGCAGACAGGGTCTTGCGGCCCCGCGCGCGGCGGCGATTTAAGATTTTGCGGCCGTTCTTGGTGGCCATGCGCGCCCGGAACCCGTGGCGGCGCTTGCGAACAAGCCGGCTCGGCTGGTAGGTGCGCTTCATCTCATCCTCCTGCCCGGGACGGATCCCGGGCGCATGCTTTGGGCGAGCCTGGGCGCTGGCCCGGCGCCCGTCTGGGCCGAACTCCACTGGGGCGGTAACACTACCGCGCGGCGGAGACGGCGCCTATAGCCCGGCCGTGGGACGCTGTCAACGCGCCGGATGTGTCGAAATCTTGACGCGGAGCGCCTGATCCGGCGCAACTGGCGCAAAATCAAGCCGCCGTGAACGGGACTGGCCAGAACGTTGCGGCGGGCCCAATATCGGTGCGCCGCCCGCACGGCAGCGAGAGGTGAGGACATCCCGGCGTGACGAGCAATGAGGACGCAGAGCCCGAGGACGACGAAGTGCCGCAAAGGTCCCGGCGCTGGCTGCGCTTCGTGCCGATCGCGGTGATCGCCACGGGCGCGGTGTTGGCGTATTTCCTCTTCGGCGACCGGCTCAGCTACCAGACGCTGGAGGAGAACCGCGAGGCCTTGATCGCCTGGCGCGACCGCAACATGGCCCTCGCCGGGCTCGGCTATGTCGGCATCTATGTGGTCTCGGTCGCCTTCTCGGTGCCCGGCGCAATCTGGCTAACGATGGCCGGGGGGTTCCTGTTCGGCACCGTGCCGGGGACGATCCTGACCGTTCTCTCGGCGACGACCGGAGCGACCGCCATATTCCTCGCCGCGCGCTCGTCTCTTGGCGCCGAGCTGCAGCGGCGTGCAGGGCCCTGGTTCAGTCGCGTCTACAAGGAGGTGGAGCGGGGCGAGATCAGCTTTCTACTCGTGATCCGGCTGATCCCGGCGATACCCTTCTTCGTCGCCAACGTGGTGCCGGCCTTCGTCGGGGTCCGGCTGGTCAACTTCGTCTGGACCACCTTTCTGGGCATCATGCCGGCCACGGCGATCATCAGCTCGGTCGGCGCGGGCCTTGGCGAGGTGCTCGACAAGGGCGGCAAGCCGGATCCCGGCGTGCTCTTCGAGCCCTACGTCCTCGGCCCCCTGCTGGGGCTTGCCGCGCTCGCTGCCCTGCCGGTGATCGTGCGCAAGCTGCGCGGCGACGGCTAGGCCGGCAGCCGGGGAGGGGGCATGGGCGAGCGCATCACTGCCGATCTCTGCGTGATCGGGGCCGGGTCCGGAGGGCTGACGGTTGCCGCCGGCGCGGTGCGGATGGGCGCGAGGGTCGTATTGGTCGAACGCGGCCGGATGGGCGGTGACTGCCTCAATTTCGGCTGCGTTCCGTCGAAGGCCCTGATCGCGGCGGCAAAGGCGGCCGAGGCGCACCGCGCCTCCGGCCCGCTTGGTGTCACCGGGCACGACCCGGAGGTGGACTACGCTGCTGTGATGGAGCACGTCCAGCGCACCATCGCGGCGATCGCGCCGAACGACTCGGAGGAGCGGTTCGAGGGCCTCGGCGTCCGCGTGATACGCGACCATGCCCGCTTCACCGGTCCGGCGGAGGTCGCAGCGGGCGATCACATCATCGCGGCCCGGCGCTTCGTCGTCGCCACCGGATCGTCGCCCGCCGTGCCGCCGATCGAAGGCCTCGCGTCCATCCCCTACCTGACGAACGAGACACTCTGGGACAACCGCACCCTCCCCGGCACCCTGGCCGTGATCGGGGGCGGCCCCATCGGCGTCGAGCTGGCGCAGGCGCACCGCCGGCTCGGTAGCCGGGTCGTCCTGCTCGAGGCCGCCGAGGTTCTGGGCCGCGAGGACCCGGAGATCGCGGCGGTCGCGCTGGACCGGCTGCGCGCCGAGGGCGTGGAGATCCGCGACCGCGCGGAAGTCACAGGCGTCTCGGGCCGCGACAGCGCGATACGCGTAACGCTCGGTGAAGGAGAGGTGCCGGAGGCGACCCATCTCCTGGTGGCGGCCGGCAGGCGCCCGAACCTCGAGGAGATGGGCCTCGCGGAGGCCGGCATCGAGCATGACAAGAACGGCGTCGCAGTCGACGCCGGGTTGCGCTCGGTCTCGAACCGCCGCGTCTACGCTATCGGCGACGCGGCCGGCGGGCTCCAGTTCACGCATGTCGCCAACTATCACGCGGGGCTTGTCATCCGCAGCGCGCTCTTCCGCCTGCCGGTGCGCGCCCGCACGGAGCACATCCCGCGCGTAACCTTCACCGACCCGGAGATCGCCCATGTCGGCCTGACTGAGGCCGAGGCGCGCGAGCGCCACGGCGACGCCATCGAAGTTCACCGATTCCCCTTTGCCGAGAGCGACCGGGCGCTGGCGGAGGGTGCGACCGAGGGTCTGGTCAAGGTGATGATCGGCCGCCGCGGCCGGATCCTCGGCTGCTCGATCGTCGGGCGGGAGGCCGGCGAGCTGATCCACGCCTGGGCCCTCGGCCTCAGCGCCGGGCTTGGTCTCAAGGCCATGGCGAACTACGTTGCGCCCTATCCCACACTGGGCGAGGCGTCGAAGCGCGCGGCGGGCGCCTATTACGCGGCGCGACTCTTCGACAACGTCTGGGTTCGCCGCGCGGTCACGCTCCTTGCCCGGCTTGGTTAGCCGCCCGTAGAATGGCGTGAAAACACGTACCTTTCCGAGGGGTGAATGGCGCTCTTCCGCGGCCTTTCCGGGCGGCTGCTGGTCCTGACCATCGTCGTCGTGATGCTCGTCGAGGTGGCGATATTCGTCCCCTCGGTGGCGCGGTTCCGCTTCGACTACCTGAGCGAGCGGGTCGTCCGCGCCGAGATCGCGGCGATGAGCGTGCTGGCGGCGCCGGACGGAATGGTCTCACCCGAGCTGCAGACCCAGCTTCTCGAGAAGACTGAGGCGCTCAATATTGTCCTGCGCACCGAGGATGCGCGCACGCTGATCCTATCGCGTGGCGAGCTGGCGGAGGTCTCGGCGAGCTTCGACCTGCGGATGGTGGGCGTGATGGACCTTATCACCGATGCGCTGGCGCGGATGGCGGGCAGCGATGGCGATATCGTCCGGGTCATCGGCCCGGCAACCGAGCTGAACGCCGAGGCGATCGAGATCACGCTCGACAGCGGCCCCCTCCGCGTCGCGATGATCGACTATGGCTGGCGCATTTTCCGACTCTCCCTGCTCATCTCGATTGTCACGGCCGCGATCATCTTCCTCGCCGTCCGTCGCTTTGTCGTCTCGCCGTTGACCCGCGTCATCGGGAACGTGAAGGCGTTCCAGGAGAACCCCGAGGATCCGGGCCGGGTGATCGAGCCGTCGAGCCACGTCGGCGAGGTTGCCGAGGCCGAGCGCGCGCTCGCCGCGATGCAGCGTGACGTGCTGACGGCGCTGCGCGAGCGCGCTCGCCTGGCCTCGCTTGGCGAGGCGCTTGCCAAGGTCAGCCACGACCTGCGCAACATGCTCTCAACCGGCCACCTGATGGCCGACCGGCTGGAGATGAGCCGCGACCCCCTCGTGGCCCGGACGGTGCCGAAGTTGATCGCCTCGCTCGACCGCGCGATTAGCCTCTGCCAGCGCACGCTGGACTACGGTCGCGCCGAGGAGGCCCCGCCGGAGCTGCGCCGCGTCCGCCTCCGGTCCGTCGCGGACGAGGTCGTGGAGGGGCTTGGCCTCGATGCAGCCGACGGCCTCGTCAGTTGCCGGATCGAGATCCCCGAATCGGCGACGGTTATGGCGGACCCCGACCAGCTTTACCGCATCCTCGCAAATCTGATGCGCAATGCCGCCGAGGCGATCGCGGCGCAGGGCCGACCCGGCGAAATCATCGTGACGGCGGACGAGGCCGACGAGGAGTGCGTGATCCGGGTCAAGGATACCGGGCCGGGGATGCCAGCGAGAGCGATGGACAACCTGTTCAAGCCGTTCCGCGGCGGGGCACGCCGCGGCGGAGCCGGGCTCGGCCTCGCGATCGCGAGCGAGCTCGTGCGCGCCCATGGCGGCCGGCTCAAACTTGTCGCTAGCACGACCTCCGGAACGGAATTCGAAATCCGCTTCCCCGCGACGGCAGCGACTTGACCGGTTTCCCGGCTGATCTCGGTTCGCCCTTGCATTGGTCAGGCACGCCCGCTATCTAGCGGGCGCACTGCGCAGCCCGAACTCGATCTGCGCGCAAAGGTTGCACCGGTAGC
This sequence comes from Pseudomonadota bacterium, assembly GCA_041641715.1. GTDB lineage: Bacteria > Pseudomonadota > Alphaproteobacteria > Rhodobacterales > Rhodobacteraceae > Thermohalobaculum. The sequence continues at coordinate 2,295 of JBEPXW010000030.1, read as the reverse complement.
TCAGCTGGATAGAGCACCAGACTACGAATCTGGGGGTCGGGGGTTCGAATCCTCCCCGGTGCGCCATTTTATCCCTTGTGATCAGTTAGTTAGGAGCAGACAGTCACGCCCACCGCTCGGCCCCCATTGGCCCAGGCAGCAGGTGGGCAGCAGCGAGAACCGACAGAGAGAGCCTTCTTTTGTGTCTCCACGGTTCCTTTTCAGGCGACAATGGGCTGCGACAGAATCCAGAGGCTGAACGCGGTCAGTCCAACCATGAACACCATCATCGGTAGCTGGCTCCGCACCGCCCGATTCCGGTCTGGATAGAGCCTCAGCGCTTCGGCATGGGCGACGAAGACTGAGAGCCCGTGCCCGATGACAAGTGCAACAGCCGCAATCCACCAGACCGAGCGGGCGTCGATCACCCCCAGGTCGATCCTGTGGTTGGCCGTTCCGATCAGATCCCAACCTAGCCCCAAGGGGTCACTCAGGATCGGCAGCATGAGCTGCCCGGCAAGCGCGAGATACGAGGCATAGTGCGCCAGGTGATAAGCGACCGCGATTGGCATGAGCGAGGCGGCGAAGCCGGTGAAGATCCGCCCCGCGCTGGCTCGCCCGCCCCATGAACCGTCCGCTGCCATTGCCATCGCCAGCGCAAGCAGGCCATAGGACAACACCGCCAATCCCACGGTGGCGAGAAGCCCGCAGGTTCGGACCAGTTTGAGGATGTCGACGCCGTTGTCGCGCAGCGCGAGAAGCAACGGCCGCAGGGTCTCCGAGCGCGTCACCCAGTCGAGCATTCCCGCCCATAGAGGGGTCTCGGACAGTCCGTCGAACAGGACGATGGCGATCAGCGACAGGATGAAGACGGCCCCTGGCACTCCCGGCTCGAGGCCGACCAGACCGGCTCCGGGCAGGCGCAAGCGCAGCCGCGCCTCCTTGGCTTCGATCGGCGCCACGCGCCCGAGCAGGCCGAAGAGCCGGGTCAGTGGGTCTGCGGCCGAGAACCAGGCCGACACACCAGCGACCGCCGCCCCCGCAAACAAGCCCGCGCCATACACGCCCACCAGCACAGCCAGTCCCCGCGGGTTCTCGGCCCAGTCCGAGACCAGCTCCAGCCAGGCGATCGTCAGAAGCCCTGCTACCGCCAGCCAACCGGCCGCCGCCGGCAGCGGCGCCTCGCGCCGCCCGGATGTGGGTAGCACTCGCGCGGCCAGCAAGCGGAACGGGTTCGCGACTGTCCAGAGATCCACCACCAGCGCCGTAAAGATGGCGAATCCCACCCACCAGATCACCCAGACAAAGACCGTTGCAAAGTTCCGCGTTGGAGACTCTGGCCCAAGCAGCGCTGTGACGAGCACCGCAGCGAGAAGCGCCAAACCCACTGCTTGCAGCACGCTTTCCACGACGCGCCACATCCCGACCGGGATTTGCATCGTCCATGCCCCCTCGGCGAGGCCGTCTGAGCGCATGAACAGAAAGGAACCGAGGAACGACAACGCAACCGCGGCCCCCGCCGCGGCAAGGTAGAAGCCAAGCGGCAATGGCAGATCGTAGCGTTCGGCGAAGGCGTGGGCCGCCACTGGCGTCGGTGCGCCGCCCGCCAGGGCGCAGAGGAGCGCCGCCCGCCCCCTCAAGGTGCGCGCACCTCGACGAAGAGAACCGGCCTGTCCCGCTGGCCGAGGAGAGCGTCCTCGATATGCGCCGCGACGGGGAAACGCCCCTCATGGGCGGCATGGAAGACGAGAACCTTCCGCCTGTCCCCGCCGCTGGCCTCCACATCGTAGCCATGGAGATGCAGCTCGGCCGCGCCCGCCCCAGCCATGTTCAACCGGACGTGCGCGCCGAGTGGCACCGTCACGACCGGAGGCGCCGCGTCGGTCGGGTCGATTTGGACGGAGACGGTAAGCTCCGATCCCTCTGTCGCGTCCGGCTCTCTGCTCGTCTCCGGGTCGTGCGCGAAGGCGCCGCCACCGGCCAGAACCACCAAAACGCCCACGACAAGCGCGGCGACGCGCGTTACGAACATGATCCCCTCGGAGGATTCGGCCCGCGCCGCGCTATCGTCGGCGCGGGCCGTGCTGATCAGTGACCGGCCATATGGTTCCACTCGGGCAGCAGCACGATCGAATTCGGGTTTAGCCCCATCTCCTTGAGCGTGTCGATCGAGCCGATGACCTTGCCCTTCTCGAGGTCCACCACCGTGATCGAGCCGTCGCTCATCCCCGGCAGGTTCAGGAGCGCGTTCTGCACGAAGCCGTAGCGCTCGTCCTTGGTACTGGCGACGTGATGCGCTCCCGCGCCGGCGGGCAG
>JBEPXW010000029.1:332-10606 GCA_041641715.1 Pseudomonadota bacterium | reverse complement strand
GTTAGCCGTGGTTCTTAGCCTTGTTCTAACCGCGCCCGCCTAATCATGCGCCGCATCGCCGCCTCTCCGGGCAGGCGGCCGTGCAGGCGCCATCAGGATCCCGGGCAAGCCACCATTCGGAGAGACCACAGTGCCACCGCATCGCATGGAAGACGTCGTCCGCTCAGACGACTCCGGCTCCGCCACGCTCGCGGCCGCCTCAAGCGCCAGCGCTAAGCCGGTCTATGACACCGGCCAGATCATTTACGCGCTGACCACGAAGGACGGCGTCCGGCCCTCGATCGCCTGGGCGAACGACATTGTCACCTTCTCGATCGCCAGCGGCGCGATCGACCCGACCCACGACGAGTACACCGCCGAGATGGACGGCTACGCGGCCATGACGTCCGCAATGCAGGCCGCGGCGCGGGAGGCCTTCGGGCTCTGGGACGAGGTGATTGCGGTCGATCTGCTCGAGATGGACGACTGGCCGGACGCCCACATCACCTTCAACTACTCGTCGAACACCGATAGCGGCGGTACCTACGCGAAGTACTGGTACTGGGAGGTCGACAACGAGCCGCGATCAGAATACCGCATGGCGGACGCCGACCTCTGGTTTGCCGACGACTGGTCGACCCACGACGAGGACGCAGACCTCTACCAGGGCGGCTACGGCATCCTGACCTATCTGCACGAGATCGGCCACGGCCTCGGCCTGACCCATCCCGGGGACTACAACGGCAGCGGCAGTTACGAGGCCGATGCGACCCACCAGCAGGACACCCGGCAGTACACGGTCATGTCCTATTTCAACGCCGGCGCCGACGGCGGGGGCGCGGACCATTACGGCACGAGCGGACTATCCTATGCGGCCACGCCGCTCCTCCACGACATCCTTGCCCTGCAGGAGGTCTATGGCGCGAACACGGAGACACGGACCGGCGACACGAATTACGGCTTCAACAGCACGGCAGGCCGCGACGCCTTCGACTTCACCGTCAACGAGAACCCCGTCGTCGCAATCTGGGACGCTGGCGGCACCGACCGGATCGACGCCTCGGGCTGGAGCACGGACCAGGTGGTCGACCTCAACCCGGGCGCCTTCTCCTCGGTCGGTCACCTGACGCAGAACCTCGCCATCGCCTATGGGGCCACGATCGAGCAGGCCGTCGGCGGCGGCGGCGACGACCGGCTTATCGGCAACGCTGTGGCCAATCTTCTCGCCGGCATGGGCGGCGTCGACCGGCTCGAGGGCGGCGGCGGCGGTGATACGCTCCAAGGCGGCGCACAGGCGGACGTCCTTTACGGAGAGGCGGGCGACGACACGCTCGAGGGCGGCGCGGGGCCGGACATCCTCTTCGGCGGCCCCGGGGCGGACCGGCTCGAGGGCGGCGACGGCGCGGACTGGGCGCGCTTCGCCTTCGCGACCGCCGGGGTCGCCCTGAACCTGCGCGATGGCACGGGAACGGGCGGCAAGGCGGCCGGAGACACCTATTTCGACATCGAGAACCTCTCCGGCTCGGACTGGGCGGATGACCTGACCGGCTCGCTGTACGACAACCGCATCGAGGGGGCCGGGGGTGATGACATGATCCATGGCCTCTCCGGACACGACTTCCTGCTCGGCGGCGCCGGCGACGACACAATCACCGGGCATTACGGAGTCGACGTGATGCGCGGCGGGCCGGGGGCCGACCACCTCGATGGCGGCGTGGCGCGCGACTGGGCGCAGTACAACACCGCCGCGGCGGGGGTCACGCTCTCGCTCGAGACGGGCGGCACCGGCGGCGAGGCGGCGGGCGACACGTTCGTCTCGGTCGAGAACGTGCTCGGCTCGGACTTTGACGACCACATCACCGGCAATTTCGACCGCAACCAGCTCTATGGCGGCGGCGGTGACGACTGGCTCGACGGCGCTAATGGGCCGGACGTTCTGGTCGGCGGCGCCGGCAACGACACGCTGGTCGGCGGGCTGGAGGGCGACACGCTCTATGGCGGGGCCGGCGCCGACACCCTGATCGGCGGCGACAAGTACGACTGGGCCCGCTACAACGATTCGCCCGCCGGCGTCACGGTCGACCTCGCCGCCGGCACGGGCTCGGGCGGCCACGCCGAGGGTGACACGCTGGAGGGCATCGAGTTCCTCTGGGGGTCCGGCCATGCCGACACGCTCCTCGGTGACGACGGCGTCAACATGATCCGCGGCGGCGCGGGGGACGACGTCATCCGGAGCCGCGGCGGGAACGACATTCTCGAGGGGCACGCGGGCGCCGACCTCTTCGTCTTCGGCGCCGGCGACGATCTCGACCGGATCCACAATTTCGACATCACGCTCGACATGATCCGGCTCGAGGGCGCGGTGGGGAGCTATGACGAGCTCTCGATCACGGACTTCCAGGGCGACGCGGCCGTCGGCTACGCGCCCGGCGACACGATCCTGCTGCTAGGGGTGGATGTCGCCGATGTGACCGACGACTTGTTCCAGTTCGCCTGACGGTCAGGGCGCGGGGCCGGGGGACGTTCGGCCCCGCCGACGCGGAGGGCCGTCTCTCAGGCGTCGAGTCCGATCAGCTCCGCCTGGCGGACGATCACCTGCGCCTGGCGGACGGACGCGATGTCGATCAACTTGCCGTCGAGCGTCACGGCACCGGAGCCCTCGGCCTGCGCCCGCTCCATCGCCTCGAGTATGCGGCGCGCCTCGGCGACCATGTCCTCCGATGGCGTGAACACCTCGTTGGCCAGCGCCACCTGTTTCGGGTGAATCGCCCACTTGCCCACCATGCCAAGGGTCGCCGCCCGCCGCGCCTGGGCGCGGAACCCCTCTTCGTCCGAGAAGTCGCCGAACGGCCCGTCCACCGGCAGGAGCCCGTGGGCGCGGCAGGCGGCAACAATTGCCACCGTCGGGTGGTGCCACGGGTCGTCGAGATGTCGCGCCCGCTCGCCCGCGTCCTCGCGCGGGTCCTCCAGCATGTAGTAATTGTCCTGCGTTCCGCCGATTCCCGTCGTCGCCATGCCCATTGAGGCGGCATAGTCCGCCGCGCCGAGACTGAGAGCCTCGAGCCGCGGGCTGGCCCCGGCGATCTCGTTGACGTTCACAAGGCCCGCGGCGGTCTCAATGATCCCCTCGATCCCGACCCGCCTCTCACGCCCCTTGGCGCGCTCGATGGCAGTGATGAGCGCGTCCACGGCGTAGACGTCGCGGGCGTTACCGAGTTTGGGCACCATGATGAGGTCGAGGCGCTCGCCGCAGTTCTCCATCAGATCGACCACGTCCCGGTACCAGAACTCGGTGTCGAGCCCGTTGATACGGACCGAGACTGTCTTCGCCCCCCAGTCCACGTCGTTGATCGCCTTGATGATGTTCTTCCGCGCCTCGGCCTTGTCGGGCGGCGCCACCGCGTCCTCGAGATCCAGGTTCACGACGTCCGCCGCGCTGGCGGCCATCTTCTCGAAGATCGCCGGGCGCGAGCCGGGCCCGAAGAGTTGGCAGCGGTTCGGGCGGGCCGGCGGTCCGGGCTGGATCATGAAGCTCATGCGGGTTCTCCTCGGTCGAGGGGTGGCGGCGTGCGGCGCCCAGCTATAGCCCGCCGGGGCCCGGGGTCAATCGGCGAAGGGGCCCGCCGCATCCTGCTTGCATTTCCGTCCCGCCCCCCTTAGGTGCTGGCGCATGATCCGGCCCATCCTCATCCATCCCGACCCGCGCCTGAAGAGGCGCGCCGAGCCTATCGAGCGGGTCGACGAGGGCGTGCGCGCGCTGATGGATGACATGCTCGAGACCATGTACGACGCCCCCGGCATCGGGCTCGCGGCGCCTCAGCTCGGCGTCTCGCGCCGGGTCATCGTCATGGACTGCGCCAAGGGCGAGGAGGAAGAGCCCGCGCCCCTCTGCCTCGCCAATCCCGAGGTGATCTGGGCTTCCGAGGACACCCGCGAGCACGAAGAGGGCTGTCTGTCGGTCCCGGACGTGTACGCGCCCGTCACGCGCCCCGCCGCGGTGCGCGTGCGCTTCCTCAACCGTGCCGGCAAGGAGGAGGAGCGCGACTTCGACGGCCTCGACGCCACCTGCGTTCAGCACGAGATCGATCATCTCAACGGCAAGCTGTTCATTGACTATCTCAGCCCCATGCGCCGGCAGATGATCACCTCGAAAATGAAGAAGCTGAAACGCGAGCGGGCTCGCACCCGCACCGCCGCCGAGTAGCGGCAGGCGCGGGCAGGAACCAGCCCCGTGCGCCTCGCGTTCCTCGGCACCCCGGACTTCGCCGTGCCGACGCTCAAGGCCCTATCCGGGGCCGGTCACGACATCGCTCGCGTTTATAGTCAGCCGCCCCGACCTGCGGGCCGCGGAAGGGCGCCCCGGCCCGCGCCGGTCGCGCGCGCGGCCGGGACGCTCGGCCTGCCCCTCGCAACGCCCGAGAGCTTCCGCGATGCGCGGGTCCTGGCGGACTTCGCTGCCCTCGGCCTCGACGCCGCCGTGGTCGTCGCCTACGGCCAGATCCTGCCGCAGGCGGCGCTCGACGCACCGCGCCTCGGTTGTCTCAACCTGCACGCCTCGCTCCTGCCGCGCTGGCGCGGCGCGGCGCCGATCCAGCGCGCGATCATGGCGGGTGACCCCGAGACGGGCGTCTGTGTCATGCGGATGGAGGCCGGCCTCGACACCGGCCCGGTGCTCGCCTGCGAGCGCACGCCGATCGGGCCGCGCGACACCGCCGGCACGGTCCATGACCGGCTCGCGGAAATGGGGGCGCCGTTGATGGTCCGCAGCCTCGCTGCGCTCGATGCCGGCGAGACCGTCGCTGTCCGGCAGCCGGAGCATGGGGTCACCTATGCGCGCAAGATCGACAAGGCCGAGGCGCGCATTGACTGGGCACGGCGGGCGGCCGAACTCGACGCCCATGTCCGCGGCCTGAGCCCCGCGCCCGGCGCCTGGTGCGAGATCGGGGGTCAGCGGGTCCGGGTGCTGTTGGCACGCCCCGAGGCAGGTGAGGGCGCGCCGGGCGAGGTGCTCGACGACCACCTGCTCGTCGCCTGCGGCGAAGGGGCACTCAGGCTCGAGATCCTCCAGCGAGCAGGACGCGCTCCAATGGACGTAGAAACCTTCCTGCGCGGCTTCCCGGTTCCGGCTGGCATGCATCTGAACCGACCACGCTGACTTGGGGCGCCCGCGTGAGCGGGCGCAACGGCACCGTCTATTAGCTGTCAGCCGATGGCCTCGAACAACTCGATTGTATCTTGGCCAGGAGGGTCCACCCGGACGTCAAGAGCGACACCTCAGCTGCCCCAGATGGCATCAAGGTGAATCTCAGTGGAGCCGTTTTCGGCGCTCACGTCCGCGTCCGCCACCGCCGGGCTCTTGAAATCAAACTTGTCCATCGTCTCCCTCCCCGAACATGATGAAGGCTAATCGTCTTGAGTTCTGTTCGACGAGTCGAGGGAACGGCAAGAAAGGTCTGAATAAAAACCGCCGGCGCGGTGTCGCCGCGCCGGCGGGAAAGTATTGGCGGCTTGTGGCGCGCTTCAGATCCCCATGCAGAGATACTTGATCTCCACAAAGTCCTCGATGCCGTATTTCGATCCCTCGCGGCCGATGCCGGACTGCTTGACGCCGCCGAAGGGCGCGACCTCGGTCGAGATGATGCCGGTGTTGATCCCGACGATGCCGTATTCGAGTGCCTCGGCCACCTTCCAGACCCGGCTTAGATCGCGCGCGTAGAAGTAGCTGGCGAGGCCGAACTCGGTGTCGTTCGCCATCTTCACCACGTCCTCGTCGCGCTCGAAGCGGAAGAGCGGCGCGACCGGCCCGAAGGTTTCCTCGCGGGCTACCAGCATCTCCTGGGTGACGCCGGCAAGCACGGTCGGCGTGTAAAAGGTTCCCCCGAGCTCGTGCGGCTGGCCGCCATGGATCACCTCGGCGCCCTTGCCGGTGGCGTCGGCGACGTGCTCCTTGACCTTCTCGACGCCGGCCTCGTCGATCAGCGGGCCAATCTTGACCTCCTCTTCGAAGCCGTCGCCCACCTTCAGCTTGCCGACCGCCTGGGTGAGCTTCTCGGCGAACGCGTCATAGACGCCCGCCTGCACGTAGATCCGGTTGGCGCAGACGCAGGTTTGCCCGGCATTGCGGAACTTGCACATGATCGCGCCCTCGACGGCGGCGTCGAGGTCGGCGTCGTCGAAGACGATGAAGGGGGCGTTGCCGCCGAGCTCGAGGGTGACCTTCTTGATCTGGTCCGCGCACTGGCGCATCAGGATCCGGCCTACCTCGGTCGAGCCGGTGAAGGCCACCTTGCGCACGGTGTCGTTGGTGCAGAACTCTTCGCCGATGCCGCGGCTGTCGGTCGAGGTGACGAGGTTGAAGACGCCCTTCGGGAAGCCCGCCTGTTCGGCCAGCACGGCGAGCGCGGTGGCCGAGAGCGGCGTCTGCTTCGCGGGCTTGCTGATGACCGTGCAGCCGACCGCCAGCGCCGGGGCGACCTTGCGCGTGATCATGGCGTTGGGGAAGTTCCAGGGCGTGATGGCGCCGACCACGCCGACGGGCTGCTTCAGCACGACGATGCGCTTGTCCGGCTGATGGCCGGGGATGGTGTCGCCGTAGACGCGCTTGGCCTCCTCGGCGAACCACTCGATGAAACTGGCGCCGTAGACGATCTCGCCCTTGGCCTCGGCGAGCGGCTTGCCCTGCTCGGCGGTGAGCAGCCGGGCGAGGTCGTCGGCGTTCTCCATGATCAGCTCGTACCACCGGCGCAGGATCGCCGCGCGTTCCTTGCCGGTCTTTGCGGCCCAGGCCGGGAAGGCCTCGTAGGCGGCGTTCACGGCGCGTTTCGTGTCCTCCCGGGTGAGATCAGCGACCTGGATGATCTCCTCGCCGGTGGCAGGGTTGGTGACGGGAAACGTTTTAGCGCCGCTCAGCCACTCGCCGTTCACGTAGGCGCGGCCCTCCAAGAGGTTTCTCGCGGAGAGGTCGAACATCGGGGGTTCCTCCCGTTCAGGTTTCCGTTCGCGGGTCCGGCGCTAGAAGAGGCCCCTGCCGTGCGGAGGTCAAGCACCCTCCTCGGCGCGCTTCAGCGCCCGGATCTCGGCGCGCGCCAGCCGGTCGGCGCGCTCGTTCTGCTCGTGGCCGGCATGGCCCTTGATCCACTGCCAGTTAACCTTGTGCCGGGCGGCCGCGGCGTCAAGTCGCTGCCAGAGCTCGGCGTTCTTTACCGGCTTCTTCTCCGTCGTCCGCCAGCCGTTGCGCTTCCAGCGGCGGATCCACTCGGTGATGCCGTGGCGCAGGTAGTTCGAATCAGTGACGATCGTGATCTCGGAGGGTCGGTTCAGCGCCTCGAGCGCGGCGATCGCGGCCATCAGCTCCATGCGATTGTTCGTCGCCTCGGCCTCGGCACCGCTCAGCTCGCGCGTCTTGGCGAGCCGGTCTCCCTCCCATGCCTCGAGCACGACGCCCCAGCCGCCCGGGCCCGGGTTGCCCGAGCAGGCGCCGTCCGTGTAGGCGAGAATCTGCGGCACGGGCCCCGTGCCGGCTCAGGAGGCCTGGCGGAGGACGCGCGGCACCTTGAAGCTGACGTTCTCCTGGGCCGTTACGACCGGCTCGATCGTCACGTCGTAGCGGTCGCGGAAGCCCGCGATCACCTCGTCAACCAGCACCTCCGGCGCGCTGGCTCCTGCGGTGAGGCCCACGGCCCGCGCGCCCTCGAGCGCGCGCCAGTCGATCTCGCCGGCGTTCTGAACGAGCTCGGCATAGCCGCAGCCGGCGGATCGTCCGACCTCCACCAGCCGGCGGGAGTTCGAGGAGTTCTGCGCCCCGACCACGATCAGCGCGTCGATCTCGGGCGCCATCGCCTTGACCGCCTCCTGGCGGTTGGTGGTGGCGTAGCAGATGTCCTCCTTGTGCGGTCCGACGATCCCGGGGAAGCGCGCCTTCAGTGCCGCGACCGTGGCGGCGGTGTCGTCGACCGAGAGGGTGGTCTGGGTAATATAGGCGAGCCGCTCGGGATCCCGCGGCTCGATGTCGGCGACGTCGTCCTCGGTTTCGATCAGGATCACCTCGCCGGGCGGCAGCTGGCCCATGGTGCCGACGGTTTCCGGGTGCCCGGCATGCCCGATCATGACGATCTGGCGCCCCTCCTCGTGGTGGCGCTCGGCCTCGACATGGACTTTCGAGACGAGGGGGCAGGTGGCGTCGACATAGATCATGTTGCGACGCGCCGCCTCGCCCGGGACGGCCTTCGGCACGCCGTGCGCCGAGAAGATCACCGGCCGGTCGTCGGGGCACTCGTCGAGCTCCTCGACAAAGATTGCGCCCTTCGCGCGCAGATCTTCGACCACGCGGCGGTTGTGCACGATCTCGTGGCGGACATAGACTGGCGGGCCCCATTTTGCGAGCGCCATCTCGACGATCTCGATGGCGCGGACCACGCCGGCGCAGAAGCCGCGCGGCTCGGCGAGGTAGAGGGTCAGTGGCGGCAGGTCGGTCATTCGGCTCCTCTCCGGCGCGTTCCGCACGAAATCTAACATCGCTGGCGCGCGCGGCCACCCGTCTAGCCGGAATCGCCCCGCCGCGTCCACCGCCGGCCGCGGGTCGCGGCGTCTCCAAGGGGTGTCCACGCGTGGACACATAGATAATACGTTGTTTTGAAATAAAAATCCGTTTGAGGCATTTTCGCCGGGACACGCGGTGCTAGCGCGGGCCCTGCATGGCATGCCGGTCCAGGACGCGCAGGAGACGGTTGCGGGCCTCGGGCAGCGCAGCGCGCTCGAAGGCGGGGCAGACGCGGTGCTCGAGGAAATGCCCGGTGGTGCGCAGCGCCTTGCACACGGCGCCGGTCGTGGGCTGGCCCCGGCCGACGAGGAATTCCGGCAGCGGCAGCATCCGGTCGGCCCAGGCATCACCCGCGGCTCGCGAGACCGCGCGGCCGGTCCGAGGCGAGACATAGGCCAGGTCCTCGGTCGCGCCCGTCGCGGCGCAGCGCGCGAGGTCGAGCCCGAAGCCGAGCGCCGCCAGGAGCGCGAGCTCCCACCGCGCGTAGGCCGCCGGCCAGTCCGCGTGACCTGCGGCGAGGGCGTCGGCCAGCGCCAGCGTTTCCTCGTAGAGCCCGGGGTTCGGCTCGCGCTCGGGCAGGAACGCGATCAGCAGCGCGCCGACCGCGTTCAGCGCCGCCAGCGCCGCCCGGTCGCGCATGATCGCGGCGGCGCGCGCGCGCACTGGCTCGACGCTGAAATTACCGAGATGCTCGGCGAGCCGGGCGTGCCACTTGAGGTCAAGCTGCGCGCCCGGCTGCAGTACCGGCGCGAGGCGCGAGCCCTGCCCGCCATGGACGAGTCCGGCGTGGCGGCCGTGCGCCCGCGTCAGGGTCTCGATGATGGCGGCGGACTCGCCGTGGGGCCGGACCGCCAGCAGGATGCCCTCGTCGCGCCAGTCCAGCATCGGCTCACTCCGCGAGGCCAGGCGTGTCGAGCATGTGCCGCCCGCGCGGGTCCTCCACCTCGATGATCCAGAGGTCGGGGTCGTAGCGGCGCTGCCGCGCCAGTGCGTCGTCGACCTCCCCTTCGGGTGCGTCCTCGAGCTGCGGCTGCCAGATGCGGTCGCCCTCCGGCCCGAAGACGCGCGTGAAGAAGGCGGCACGGCCGTCCATGCGCGCGACCTTCACCGCAACCGCCCCGGCGGTGCCGTCGCCGCGCTTCGCCACATGGGCGAAGATGCCCTCCTGCGCCAGCCGCGCGAGATAGGCCGAGACCCAGACCGAGGTGGTCAGCCGAGGCGCTGCGTGCCAGGCCACGCTCTCATCCTCTGTCGGGCAGATCGAGACCCAGCGCCCGATAGCGCTCGGGTTCGTCCTGCCAGTCGGGCCGCGCCTTGACCGTCAGGAAGAGGTGCACGGGCCGCTCGAGCATCTCCGCGAGCTCCGCTCGTGCCGCCGCGCCGATCTGGCGCACGGTGCGCCCGCCCTCGCCCAGCACGATGCCCCGGTGGCCGTCGCGGGCGACGTAGATCACCTGCTCGACGCGGACCGAGCCGTCCTTGCGCTCCTCCCAGCTCTCGGTCTCGACGGTGGCCTGGTAGGGCAGCTCCTGGTGCAGCCTCAGCGTCAGCTTCTCGCGCGTGACCTCGGCGGCGAGGAGGCGCATCGGCAGGTCGGCCACCTGGTCCTCCGGGTAGAGCCAGGGTCCCTCCGGCACGGCTTCAGCCAGCCAGCGGCGCAGGTCGGCGACGCCGTCGCCCGTGAGCGCCGAGATCATGAAGGTGCGGGCGAAGTCGCGCCGCGCGTTCAGCTCGGCCGCGAGCCCCAGCAGCGTCT
>JBEPXW010000029.1:0-322 GCA_041641715.1 Pseudomonadota bacterium | reverse complement strand
GGTCGATCTTGTTGATCGCCAGCGCCACCGGCTGTCCCCGGCGCAAATGCGCGTCGAGCCCGGCGAGGATCGCCTCGACGCCCTCGCTCACGCCCTTGCGCGCGTCGAGCATGAGCACCACGGCGTCGGCGTCGCCCGCACCGGCCCAGGCCGCCGCGACCATCGCCCGGTCGAGTCGGCGTCGCGGCTGGAAGAGGCCCGGCGTGTCGACGAAGATGATCTGGCTCGTGCCCTCGAGCGCGATGCCGCGGATGCGGAAGCGGGTCGTCTGCACCTTGTGCGTCACGATCGACACCTTGGTCCCGACCATGGCGTTGACCAG
>JBEPXW010000028.1:0-10729 GCA_041641715.1 Pseudomonadota bacterium | reverse complement strand
CATTGACAGTCCTCCCTTCGTGAATGCGGTGACGCCGGATCAGCCGAAAAGCCGCCTGAACCAGCCCTTTTTCTGCTTGGCCGCATCGTCGCCCGCCTCCGGTGCGGCCTGCTGTTCCGTCTCCGCCGTCTCGGCGGTCGCTTTCGCCGTGTCGCCGGGCTCGTCCGCCGGCTCGGCCTCCGAGCCGTCGCCCGGTTCCTCACCGGGCGGCTCGACCGCCTGCTTGAAGCGGTCGAAGAATTCGTCGGACATCTTGCGCGCGTAGCCGTCGATCAGGCGCGAGCCGAGCTGGGCCAGCTTGCCGCCCACCTTGGCCTCGGCGTCGTAGCTCAGGAGCGTGCCGTCCCCCTCGTCCTCGAGCCGGACGGCCGCGCCGCCTTTGGCGAAGCCGGCGGCGCCGCCCTTGCCCTCGCCGGAGATGCGGTAGCTCTCGGCGTCGACGATGTCCGAGAGCTCGACGAGCACGGTGAAGCGCGCGTTCACCGGGCCGATCTTCTGCTTGACCTTGCCCTCGAAGGTCGTCTCGGAGGTCTGGTCAAGCTCCTCGCAGCCGGGGATGGAGGCCTTGAGAACCTCCGGGTCGTTGAGCGCCTTCCAGACCGTGTCCCGGCTCGCCTTGATGCTGCGCTGGCCCTGCAACTGCATGGGACTCTCCCTCCGAGGCCTCCCTCCGGGACCGGGATGGTAACGGTAATCTTTCCACCCTGTCCACTGGCGTTATGGCGCGGAATGGGCGGTGAGCCGGGTGCCGCCATCCGCCGCATTCACTCTCATTCCCAGGCAGGTGCGGATGATGGCGGAGCCTGTGCGACGGCAGTGGCAATGAAATCCGGCCAAACAGAAAAATTATATATATCAAGGAGTTAGAGGGGTGTCCAAATTTGGACGCTGCTCCCGACGGTTCCTGGAGCCCGACGCGGCGCCCCTCAGCCGCCCACGAGGGCCTTCAGGATGGCGTCGTCGGTGACCACGTGGTCGCGGCCGACGGCGACCGGCTTGCCGGTCTTCAGCCTCAGCCGCATGACCTCCTCGAGCGCGGTCTCGGGCGCGACCTCGGCCGCGCCGTCGGCCGGGTTGCCCGGGACCATGACCTCGGCCGCGCGGAGGACGCCGAGCGGGTTCATGTGGGTAACGAAGTCGGCCACGTAGTCGTCGGCCGGGTTCAGCACGATCTCCTGCGGCGTGCCGATCTGGATGATCCGGCCCCCCTCCATGATGGCGATGCGCCGGCCGAGTTTCACCGCCTCGTCGAGGTCGTGGCTGACGAAGATGATGGTGCGGCGCAGGCTCTCCTGCAACTCGAGGAGCTCGTCCTGGAGCCGGGTGCGGATGAGGGGGTCGAGCGCCGAGAAGGGCTCGTCCATCAGGAGAATCGGCGCGTCCGTGGCGAAGGCCCGCGCGAGGCCGACGCGTTGCTGCATGCCGCCCGAGAGCTCCCCCACTTTCCGGTCGCCCCAGTCGGCGAGGCCGACCAGCTCGAGCTGCTTCTCGACCCGCTCGCCCCGCTCGGCCGCCGGCACGCCGGCCAACTCGAGCCCCAGCCCGACATTCTCAGCCACCGTCCGCCAGGGCAGAAGGGCGAACTGCTGGAAGACCATCGCCACGTTCTGGCCGCGCAGGAAGCGCAGGTCGGCGGGCGAGCAGGTTTCCGGGTTCAGCCAATGGTCCTCGCACCATACCTCGCAGGAGCCCCGGATCACCCGGTTGAGACCGTTGACGGCGCGCAGCAGCGTCGACTTGCCCGAGCCCGAGAGCCCCATCAGGACGACGATCTCACCCTCGTGGACGTCGAGCGTGCAGCCGCAGACGCCGAGGACCTGGCCCGTCGCCTCCTTGATCTCGCCCCGGCTCTTGCCCTGGTCGATCAGCGGCAGCGCCTTCTTCGGGTTGTCGCCGAAGACGATGTCGACGTCCTTGAAGCGGACAGCCGTGTCGCTCATTTCGCCTCCTCCCGGCGGAACACCCGGTCTAGGAGGATGGCCAGAACGACGATCACGAAGCCCGATTCGAAGCCGAGCGCCGTGTTCACCTGGTTGAGCGCCCGGACCACCGGCACGCCGAGGCCGTCCGCCCCGACCAGCGCCGCGATCACGACCATGGAGAGCGACAGCATGATGGTCTGGGTCAGCCCGGCCATGATCTGCGGCATGGCCGAGGGCAGCTCCACCTTGAGGAGCACCTGGCGTGGCGTCGCGCCGAAGGCCTCCGCCGCCTCGATCAGCGGCTTCGGCGTCGAGGAGATGCCGAGCTGGGTCAGCCGGATCGGCGCCGGGATCACGAAGATCGTCGTTGCGATCAGCCCGGGCACCATGCCGATGCCGAAGAAGACGATCGCCGGGATCAGGTAGACGAAGGTCGGCAGCGTCTGCATCAGGTCGAGGACGGGCCGGAGGACCGCGTAGAACCGCGGCGTATGCGCCGCGAAGATCCCGATCGGCACGCCCAGCCCCATGCAGACGAGGACCGCGGTCAGCACCAGCGTCAGCGTCTCGGTCGTCTCCTCCCAGTAGCCCTGGTTGAGGATGAAGAGGAATGCCAGCAGCACGAAGACCGCGAGCCCCAGGGAGCGGCGCCAGGCCCAGGTCAGCGCGGCGAGGGCCGCGACGACGAGCAGCGGGTGGGGCGTCTGCAGCAGCCAGAGGAAGATCTCGATGATGCTGCCAAAGAACCACGCCAGGCCCTCGAACAGCCAGGCGACGTTGTCGGTCATCCAGTTGACGATCCCGGCCGCCCCCTTGCCGACCGGGATCTTAGCCTCGTGCAGCCATTCCATTGGCGGGCCCCCCGGGTCTTGTCCGGCCGCTGATCGTCCTGTCCGGGCCGGCGCCCTTCCCCGCCGTGGGGAAGGGCGGTGACGCCGTTACGACAGCGCCTCCTGCACGGCGGCCATCGCGTCGCCGCCGTCCTTGGTGGTCACGCCCTCGAGCCAGCTCTCAAGCATCTCCGGGTGCTCGGCCAGCCAGGCCTTGGCCGCCGCGCGCGGGTCCTTGCCGTCGTCGAGGATGGCGCTCATGATCTCGTTCTCCATCTTGAGCGAGAACTCGAGGTTCTTCAGGAGTTGGCCGACGTTCGGGCACTCCTCGAGGTAGCCCGCGCGGACATTGGTGTAGACGGTTGCGCCGCCGTAATTCGGCCCGAACCAGTCGTCGCCGCCCGAGAGGTACTTCAGATCGAAGTTCGAGTTCATCGGGTGCGGCTCCCAGCCGAGGAAGACGATGTGCTCGTCGCCCTTCACCGCGCGGCTGACCTGGGCGAGCATCCCCTGCTCGGAGCTCTCGCGGAGCTCGAAGTCGCTCAGGTTGAAAGCGTCCTTCTCGATCATCTCGAGGATCAGGCGGTTGCCGTCGTTGCCCGGCTCGATGCCGTAGATCTCGCCGTCGAGCTCCTCCTCGAACTCGTGGATGTCGCCGAAGCTCTGGAGGCCCGCCTCGTAGGTGTATTCCGGCACGGCCAGCGTGTACTTCGCCCCCTCCAGATTGACGCCGACGCTCTCGACCGAGCCGTCTTCGAGATAGGGGCGCACGTCGCCCTCCATGGTGGGCATCCAGTTGCCGAGGAAGACGTCGATATCCTCGTTCTTGAGCGAGGCGTAGGTCACCGGCACCGACAGCACCTTGGTGTCCGTCTCGTAGCCGAGCGCCTCCAGCACGAAGGTCGTCGTGGCGGTGGTGGCGGTGATGTCGGTCCAGCCGACATCCGAGAAGCGGACCGTGTCGCAGGCCGAATAAGCCGGCGCCGCCGCGAGTGCGCCGATGGCGAGCGTCGCGGCGGAGATGGTGAGTTTCGACATGTCGTTGGCCTCCCTCTTGGTTATCCGATGCGATTCGGGTGTTTCGGCGAGTATCGATAACGGAACGCAGCGGGACACGCAATTTATGCTTGATTGACTGATCAATCAAAAATAGCCTGCCGGCAAAGGAGAGGACGATGCCTCGAGTCGGAATGGAACCCGTGCGCCGAAAGGCGCTGATCGAGGCCGCGGTCGAGACGATCGGCGAGCGGGGCAATTTGGACGTTACCATGAGCGAGATCGCCCGCTCGGCCGGCGTCTCTCCCGCGCTGGCGCACCACTATTTCGGCGGCAAGGATCGGCTGTTCCTCGCCACCATGCGCCACCTGCTCGCCGAGTTCGGCGCCGGGATCCGGGCCGGGCTCGCCGAGTCGAAGACCCCGCGGGAGCGTGTCTCCGCCGTCGTCGCACGGAGCTTCGCGCCCGAGCAGTTCCGCACGGCGACCATCGCAGCCTGGCTCGCCTTCTACGTCCGGGCGCAGAGCGACCCCGAGGCGCGGCGTCTGCTTGCCGTCTACGCCCGTCGGCTCCACTCGAACCTCGTCGCGGCGCTCGCGGAGATCGTCGGCCGGACCGACGGCGTCCGTATCGCGGAGGGTATCGCGGCGATGATCGACGGGCTCTACATCCGCCGCGCGCTCAAGGACGGGCCGCCCGACCGCGCCTCGGCCATCGCGCTCCTCGAGGACTACGTCGACACCCAGCTCGCCGGTCGGGAGGCCGCCGAATGACCCGCCCGAACATCCTGATCCTGATGACCGACCAGCTGAACGGGACGCTGTTTCCCGACGGCCCGGCGGACTGGCTGCACACGCCGAACCTGCGGGCGCTGGCGGAGCGTTCCGTGCGTTTTGCCAACGCCTACACGGCGACGCCGCTCTGCGCGCCGGCGCGGGCGAGCTTCATGTCGGGCCAACTGCCGCGGCGCACCCGGGTCTACGACAACGCGGCCGAGTTCGCCTCCGACATCCCCACCTATGCCCATCATCTGCGCCGCGCCGGGTATTACACCGCGCTCTCGGGCAAGATGCATTTCGTCGGACCCGATCAGCTCCACGGCTTCGAGGAGCGGCTCACGACGGACATCTATCCCGCCGACTTCGGCTGGACGCCCGACTACCGCAAGCCTGGCGAGCGGATCGACTGGTGGTACCACAACCTTGGCTCCGTGACCGGGGCAGGGGTGGCCGAGATTTCGAACCAGATGGAGTACGACGACGAGGTCGCCTACCACGCCTGCGCCAAGCTCTACGATTTGTCGCGGCGCAAGGACGAGCGGCCGTGGTGCCTGACGGTCAGCTTCACTCATCCGCACGACCCGTATGTCGCGCGGCGGCAGTTCTGGGACCTCTACGAGGATTGCGATCATCTCGAGCCGGCTGTCCCGACGATCCCGTTCGACCGTCAGGACCCGCACTCGCAGCGCCTCTTGCTGGCGGGCGATCACCAGAACCACGACATCCGGCCCGAGAACATCCGCCGGGCCCGGCGCGGCTACTTCGCCAACGTCTCCTACATCGATGCAAAGATCGGCGAGATCCTCGACGTGCTCGCCCGCGGCCGGATGGACGAGAACACCATCGTTCTCTTCCTCTCCGACCACGGCGATATGCTGGGCGAGCGCGGGCTCTGGTTCAAGATGAGCTTCTTCGAGGGCTCGGCCCGCGTGCCGCTCATGCTGGCGGCGCCGGACCTGGCGGCGGGGCAGGTCGAGGCTCCGGTCTGCACCGTCGACGTGACGCCGACGCTCGCCGACCTCGCGGAGGTCTCGCTCGACGAGATCATGCCGTGGACCGATGGTGAGAGCCTGGTCGGTCTGGCCGGGGGCGGGACGCGCGAGAGCCCGGTGGCGATGGAGTACGCCGCCGAGGGCTCCTACGCGCCCATGGTGGCCTTGCGCGCCGGGCGCTGGAAATACACCCGCTGCGCCCTCGACCCCGAGCAGCTTTTCGACCTCGAGACGGACTCGCAGGAGCTGACGAACCTCGCGGTAGACCCGGCGCACGCGGAGCCGCTCGAGAGGTTCCGCGCCGAGGCGGAGACCCGGTGGGACCTCGACGTCTACGACGCGGAGGTGCGCCAGAGTCAGGCGCGCCGCGCGATCGTCTACGAGGCGCTCAGGAACGGCGCCTACTACCCGTGGGACTTCCAGCCGCTCCAGCGCGCCTCCGAGCGCTACATGCGGAATCACATGGACCTGAACGTCCTGGAAGAGCAGCAGCGCTATCCAAGAGGAGAATGACCATGATCACCATCTGGGGCCGCAACACCTCGTCGAACGTGCAGATCGCCATGTGGGCCGTGGGCGAGCTCGGGCTCGAGCACGAGCGCATCGACTGGGGCGGCGCGTTCGGCGGCAACGACGATCCCGACTATCGCCGGATGAACCCGAACGGGCTGATCCCGACCATGAAGGACGGCGAGCTTGTCGTCTGGGAAAGCGCGGCGATCCTGCGCTACCTCGCCGCGCGCTACGGCGACGAGGCGTTCTGGCCCTCCGACCCGGCGCGACGCGCCACGCTGGACATGTGGGCCGAGTGGACGAAGACGACCTTCGTCCCGCCGCTGACCCTCCAGATCTTCTGGCAGCTTATCCGGACCCCGGCGGCCGAGCGGGACCAGGCGCGCTTCGATGACGGCGTGGCGAAGCTCAAGACGCTCTCGGGCATGCTGGACGCGCGCCTCGGCGATGGGCCGTTCCTGAACGGCGAGAAGCTCTGCTTCGCTGACATAATGGTTGGCCACGCACTCTATCGGTACTTCACGCTCGATTTCGAACGGGCAAGCGCCCCGAACCTCGAGGCGTATTACGCACGCCTCCAGGAGCGCCCGGCGTACCGCGAGCACGTGATGGTTTCCTACGACGCCCTGCGCGTTGAGTGACGCTGAGCCATGCAGGTGAAGCCGGAAAGGATCCAATGGAAGCAGATTTCGTCATTGTCGGCTCCGGTTCGGCCGGGGCGGCGCTAGCCTACCGCCTGTCGGAGGACGGGCGGCACTCGGTGCTGTTGCTCGAGCATGGCGGCACCGACATGGGGCCGTTCATCCAGATGCCCGGGGCGCTCAGCTACCCGATGGGCATGAGCCGCTACGACTGGGGTTACGTCAGCGAGCCCGAGCCACATCTCGGCGGCCGGCGCGTGCCGGCCCCGCGCGGCAAGGTTATCGGCGGCACGTCCTCGATTAACGGTATGGTCTATGTCCGCGGCCACCCTCACGACTTCGACCACTGGGAGGAGGCGGGCGCCAAGGGCTGGGGCTTTGCCGACATCGCTCCCTATTTCGAGCGCATGGAGAGCTGGCACGGCAACGGCGTGGACAGCCCCTGGCGCGGCGGGACCGGCCCGCTGCACGTCACCCGCGGCCAGCGCCAGAACCCGCTCTACGACGCCTTCATCGAGGCCGGCGTGCAGGCCGGCTTCGAGCGCACCGACGACTACAACGGCGAGAAGCAGGAAGGCTTTGGCGCGATGGAGCAGACGGTCTGGCAGGGCCGCCGCTGGTCGACCGCGAACGCCTATCTGAAGCCGGCTCTGGATCGGGAGAATTGCGCTCTATACCGCTGCCTCGCCCGTCGGGTCGTGGTTGATGAAGGCCGCGCCATCGGCGTCGAAGTCGAGCGCGGCGGCCGGGTCGAGGTCGTTCGCGCGAGGCGCGAAGTGATCCTCTCGGCCTCGGCCTTCAACTCGCCTAAGCTTCTGATGCTTTCAGGGGTCGGCCCCGGAGCGCATCTTGCCGAGCATGGCATCCCGGTCGTGGCCGACCGGCCCGGCGTCGGGCAGAACCTGCAGGATCACCTCGAGCTCTATGTCCAGCAGAGCTGCACCCAGCCGATCACGCTCTTTCGCTACTGGAACCTGTTCGGAAAGGCGCTGGTCGGTCTGCGCTGGCTGCTCTTCAAGTCCGGCCCTGGTGCCTCGAACAACTTCGAGGCCTGCGCCTTCGTGCGCTCGGGGGCTGGCGTCGAGTATCCGGACATCCAGTTCCATTTCCTGCCGATGGCCGTGCGCTACGACGGCAAGGCGCCGTCGGAGGGCCACGGCTTCCAGGCCCATGTCGGGCCGATGCGCTCGACCTCGCGGGGGCGCGTGACGCTGCGCTCGGCCGAGCCGTGCGAGAAGCCCTCGATTCTCTTCAACTACATGAGCGATGAGCAGGACTGGATCGACTTTCGCCACTGCATCCGGCTGACGCGCGAGATCTTCGCCCAGCCCGCGTTCGCCCCCTATCGCGGCGACGAGATCCAGCCGGGCGCCGCCGTGCAGAGCGACGACGAGCTCGACGACTTCGTCCGCCAGCACGTGGAGAGTGCCTACCATCCCTGCGGCACCTGCCGGATGGGTCGGCCCGACGATCCTATGGCCGTGGTCGACCCTGAGTGCCGGGTGATCGGCGTCGAGGGGCTCAGGGTGGCGGACAGCTCCGTCTTCCCCCGGGTCACTAATGGCAACATCAACGCACCGTCGATTCTGGTCGGCGAGAAGGCGGCCGATCACGTCCTCGGCCGCGAGCCGCTGCCGCGGGTCAACCGCAAGCCGTGGATCAATCCCCGCTGGGAGGTGTCGGACCGCTGAGGCGGCCGCGGCCGGAGCGAACTCCGGTGGCGATTGCGCCGTCTTGTAGCGTCCGAGAGCCTGTCCACGCGTGGGCACGGCGTTAACTCATTGATTGTGCGGAATTTACAGGAGAACCAAATTCGTGATCCATGCCGTCCACGCGGAGACGGCGCGCTGGCGCCGTCGGGCAGGCGGATCGCGCGGCCGGGGCCGACTTAACCATTCCTCTCAACCGAGAATAAAATGGGCAGCGGCTAGCGTCCGCGGTCATGAAGCAATCGACGCGCCAAGGTTGGACGCTGGCCGGCCCACTCCAGCGGCTTTCCGCAGGGGGTGGCCGTTGACGTCGCTGCACGGAACTGACGCGGCCGAGATGGAGGCCGACGACGAGGCGGCACCGCGGCCCGCCGGGACGCCGCCCCCGCCGCCGCGCTCCATCGCGGAGACGGGGCTAGAGGCGGGGTTCCTCGTCGATCTCCTCGTCAAAACCGTCTATCGGATGGGTCTCGAGCGGCCGAGCGCGATCGGGCGCGCGATGCGGCTGCCGATCGGCATCGTCGTCCAGCTCATCGAGATAGCGCAGGAGCAGAAGCTCGTCGAAACGCTGGGCCAGCTCGGCGCGAGCCTCACCGCCGAAATGCGCTACGCGCTCACCGGCAAGGGCCGGGAATGGGCGCTCGAGGCGCTGTCGCAAAACGAGTGGTTCGGCCCCGCGCCGGTCACGCTCGAGGCCTATGCCGACCAGCTCGTCAACCAGTCGATCCGGCACGAGACGCTGACGCGCCCGACGCTCGAGAAAGTGTTCTCGCAGCTGACCCTGCCCGAGGAGCTGATGGAGAAGCTTGGCCCGGCGGCGAACTCCGGAGCCTCGATGCTGCTCTACGGACCCCCGGGGAATGGAAAATCCACGATCGCCGAGGCGATCTGCGCCGCCTTCACGGGCCGCGTCTACTTCCCGCACGCGGTGGTGGTCGACAAGCAGATCATCGCGGTCTTCGACCCGACCGTGCACGTCCAGGTGGTCGACGACGACGAGGCGGAGCTGAGCGGCAACCTGCGGCGGAGCAACCCGCATGACCGGCGCTACGTGCCCTGCCGCCGTCCCGCGGTGATCACCGGCGGCGAGCTGACGCTCGACCGGCTGGACATCGCGCTCAACACGGTCAGCCGCGTCTACGAGGCACCGATCCAGCTCAAGGCCGCCGGCGGCGTCCTCGTGATCGACGACTTCGGGCGCCAGCGCGAGAGCCCGCAGGCGCTCATCAACCGGCTCATCATTCCGCTCGAGAACGGGCGCGACTACCTGGCGCTCGAGACCGGCCGCAAGTTCGAAATCCCGTTCGACGCACTGGTGGTGTTCTCCACCAACATCGCGCCGAAGCAGCTGGTCGACGACGCGGCGCTCAGGCGGCTGCGCTACAAGATCCTGATCGACCGCCCGGACCGGGACACGATGATCCAGATCTACGCCCATGCCGCGCGGCGCTTCGGCCTCCGGCTCGACGAGGACAGCATGGCCTTCATCCTCGCCGAGCTCTACGGCAAGACCGAGGACGCCCACTTCGCCGGCTTCCACGCCCGCTTCTTGCTCGACCAGATTCGCGCCATCTCCGCCTTCGAGGGCGTCGAGCCGCGGGTCAGTCCCGACTTCCTGCGCCGGGCCTGGGCCAACCTGTTCACGAGCGAGTAGGCGTGGCTCACGGGATCCGGTAGGGCAGGACCTCGCGGCGGTTCGGCTCGACCATCAGCGCCTTCTCCACCGGCGGGATCGAGCGCTGGTGGCAGTCGGTGCGTTCGCAGATGCGGCAGCTGACCCCGATCGGTTCGAAGGCGGCCGGGTTGGTCACGTCGAGGTCGTCGGCGTAGACGAGCTGGTCGGCGTATCTCACCTCGCAGCCGAGCGCGATGGCGTAGCGGCGCGAGGGGGCGCGGTAGTGGCCGCCGGGCTTGATCACGTCGCGGGCGAGGCAGAGGTAGCGGACACCGTCCGGTGTCTCGGCGAGCTGGCGCAGGATCCGGCCCGGCGTCTCGAAGGCCTGGTGCACGTTCCAGAGCGGGCAGGCGCCGCCGAACCGGGCGAACTGGAGTCGCGCGGCGGAATGGCGCTTGGTGATCGTGCCCGCCTGGTCGACGCGGGCGAAGAAGAAGGGGATGCCGCCCGCCCCGGGGCGCTGCAGCGTCGAGAGACGGTGCGCCACCTGCTCGACGGAGGCGCCGAAGCGGCCCGAGAGTGCGTCGAGGTCGTGCCGCATTTCGTGCGCCGCCGCGTGGAAGGTTCCGTAGGGCAGCACGGCCGCGCCGGCGAAGTAGTTGGCAAGCCCGATCTTCGCGATCGCCCGCGCCTCGGCGCTTCGGAAGCGCGCGAGGTCGAGGGTCGCCTCCA
>JBEPXW010000027.1:0-10988 GCA_041641715.1 Pseudomonadota bacterium | reverse complement strand
CGGCTGCGGACGCTCTCGGATCAGGTGAAGGCGGAACGCCCGCGCGCGCCCGTCCGCGGCCTCGGCGTCCCGCATCGCGGCGATGAAGGGACCAAAGGCCCGGTCGAATGCGGCAGGCGTCATCGGCGGCGCGACGACATCGACCGAGAGGAGCCTCTCGAAGAAGCGCCGGCGCGCGCGGGCAGCCTTGCCGCGAGCGGGCGCGGCCGGCAGCATATTCACCCATCGCGCCAGCAGCAGCGCGCCCTCCGACAGGGCCACGATCCGCAGCGCGCGGTCCTCCAGCGTCAGGAACTCGTCCAGGATCCGTGGGAGCCCGCCATCGGCCTCGCGGCTCGCCGCCGCCGCCGCCCCGGTCTCGATGTCGCGCCAGAACGCGCGGCCTGCGCCGCGGGCCAGGTCCTCCACGAGCCGGTCCATGCGCGGACCGGCCGACCCGGCCCGGGCCTTCGCCTTGCCGCAGCTCGCCGCGAGCATGGCGAAGAGCTGCTCGACGGCCTCGACGCACCAGAAGACCGTGTAGGGGTAGTACCCTTCCGCCTTGACCGGGTGCTTCATCGCGATGGCCGGGGGCACCGCGGACTTGAGATCCAGCAGCGCGCCGGAGAGGGTGAGATGCACGCCCCTATAGCTCTTGCCGGCCTCCGATTCGAGGTGGGCACGCGTGTTCTGCACCGAGGTGATGTCCGAGGGATAGCGCCCGCTCTCGACGAAGGCGCCATCGTCCAGATGCGCGTAGTGCCCGACGAGCTGCCGGGCCGGGGCGCTGGCGGCCGCGGCCACCGGGCCGAGCCAGCGCAGGCCCTGCTGGCCGACATTGAACTCGAAGGCCTCCGGCGCCGGGACGCCGAGGCGCAGCACCCAGGCGTCCCGGACCGTGATCGCCCAGTCCTCGTAACGCCAGAGCGCGAGCCCGGGCGCGCCGTTCCAACCGCCCCAGTCGCCCCACGAGTTCAGCACGATGAAGCCCCGCTTCGTGTACCCGACGATCACGAAGGCGTGGCCGTAGTCCGCCGGCAGGCGATCCGTCGTGAGCGTCGGCGGGATGGCACGGCAAGAGACCGGCCCTTGAGGGCCGTCTGCCTCCTCCTCGAGGAGCTCGCCGACCCAGCCGTCGTGCAGGGAGGCCGAGGCGAGGATCTCGCCGACCTCGTTCAGCGCCGCATGATAGTCGTTCAGCGTCGGCTCGAGCCGGTAGTAGGTGCCGAGCGAGACAGCGCGCGCCTCCTTGGCGCGCGCCGGCGTAAGGGGGCCTTTCGGGTCGCTCTCGTCGAAGGGCCACAGCGCGTCCGAGCAGACGCCGTGGTGGTAGAAGCCCTTGACCACCGACCGCAGCGTGACGCCGCCGCCGCCCTCGCCCGCCTCGATGTCGCGGGCCATCTCATAGAGCATCCGGGCGCTCGCCGCCCGCCCCTGCCCGGGATCGGCCCGCAACGTCTCGATGTCGATCAGCGCGGCCAGCGCCTGGCCGGCGCAGGTGGGCGAGTTCCCCTGGTGCCGCGGGAAGCACCGGTGCCCGCCGGTCCTGAGCCGGTCGAGCAGATTTCGCGGCGGATGCACGAATGGATCGAGGGGGCGAAGGGATGGCCGGTAGAGGCGGTCGCGCAGATCGGTCGGATCGCGGGGAACCTGCGTGTCCTTGCGAATGATCGAAGCATCGAACAATGCAGCCGCCCCCCCCGGTGATGACGGGTCCCTGCGATGTTACCGCGAGGCCTCGCGGCGTGGAAGTACCGTCGCTCCGCCCCGCCCGCTGCAGATGCCCTAGCCCTCGCGCACGAGCGTGAAAACGATCTCCGTGCCGTCCGCGAGGGGAGTGCCCTCGAACTCGTCGACGCTCGGCCAGAAATCCGTGCCGTCTCGCGTGATCCTCCAGCGTCCCGGCGCCGGATGGCCATGACCGTCAATGCTCATGGCGAGGATGTCCTTCTCGCCGCGGTCGGGCCAGATCTGAAAGCGGAGGTCCGCCGCCATGGCCGAGGCCATGCCCATATGCTGCGCAAGGGTCCCGGCCCGCTTGAAGGTGAAGCGCTTCTGCGAGCCATCGCCGTAATCGAATGTCAACGATATGGTCATCGACGTTCTCCCTATGCTGCCGGATCCACCGGCGGACGGCGCCAATGCCGCCGCAGGGACGGCCCGATGGGCTTTGCGCCGCGACGGCGCCCAAATACGAGCGCGCGGCGCGCGAGGAGTTGGCCCCCTTCGCGACTTGCTCCGCCGATACGCGCCTACCAGTCGACGGATTGGCCCCGCGTATCGACATGCACAAAGCTGTTGTAGCGGCCGATGCCGCCGGCAAAGCCGGGGCTGGAGTCACGAACCTCCCGGGCGACGCGCCACCAGTCGGCAACCGAGCCGCCCCGGGCGGCGAGGTCGAGCGCGCAGAAGCGCTTGTGCTGACTGCGAGGAGCGCCCTTGATGCAGGCGTTGTAGCGCTCCGACCGGTAGGCCGAGAGAATGATGACCGAGGTCCCGAGGCGGGCGCGGATTTCATCGATCATCCGCGCCGAAGCTGCCAGGTTCTGCCAGAGATGATCCGGAGGAAGGGCGTTCCGTCCCGCGCACGGCCCGCCGGACTGGTTCGAGGCGCCCATCACGAGAAACTCGTGCGGCTGGAAATGGCGCAGGCCAAGGTCGCCGACGAAGCGCTCGAAGCGATCCATGTAGCTTTCGGCTGTCTCGGCCGTCTCGAGTCCATCGACCTCTGCCGGGCCGGACGTGAAACTCTCACGGAAGCTCTCGGGAGAGGTGTTCTTGAGCTGCTCCGCGGCTCCGATCTCGTCCTCGACGGAAAGTCCCGCGGCCGAGAATTCGTCGCCTTCGGTCTCCTGCTCGGGCGGTACTTCCTTCCGGTCGACCATCTTTCTGCCCCTTCCTTCCTAGGCGGTATGGGCGGCGTGCCGGCTGATTCTGGTGCCGCGAGGTAAGAATGGTACTTCAAAACTATCCGAATCTGTGATAATAATCACATACAATTCGCGTCGGGTTTTTAAGTATTCGCCACTGAGGTGAACAAAGGTCGCAGTCAATGCTGGCTGCGGAGGGGATGCCTGTGAGACGCCGTCATACGATATTGCGCGACATTTCCCGGGCCAGCACGGTGGATCCGTTTCCGAGACGCGGGTTCGCGCCGGAGGCACGCCGTGCGGGCCCACCGACCATCGCGCCCGAGGCCAAGGTGGAGTCGGAGGACCTGTCGCCATCGGAGCTGCGAGAGTTCGCGCGCGATCCCGAGGTGGTCGGCGTCGCACCGGTGATGCCGACGCGGCTGATCGAGCCGAAGACCGTCGAATCGGGCGCCGCGGCGGACGGCGCTTGGGGCATCGACGCGGTGGGTGCGGATCAGAGCGGCTTTACCGGGGAGGGTGTGACTGTCGCGGTTCTGGACACGGGGATCGACGCCGAGCACGCGGCGTTCGCCGGCGTCGAGATCATCCAGAAGGATTTCAGCGGCAGCGGCAACGGCGATCGAAACGGCCATGGCACGCACTGCGCTGGCACTATCCTCGGCCGCAACGTCGACGGCGTCCGGATCGGGGTCGCGAGGGGCGTGAGGAAGGCATTGATCGGCAAGGTCCTCGGCAATGACGGCCGGGGCGGATCGGAGATGACTTTCAACGCGATGAACTGGGCGGTCGAGAGCGGGGCGGACGTGATCTCGATGTCGCTCGGCTTCGATTTCCCCGGCATGGTCGAACAGATGACCTCGGAAGGATGGCCGGTCGAATTGGCGACCTCGGTCGCACTCGAAGGCTATCGGGGAAACCTGCGAATGTTCGACGCGCTGATGGAGATGATCAAGGCCCGCGCCGCTTTTGGCAGCGAGGTGATCGTCGTGGCTGCGGCCGGCAACGAGAGCCGACGCGAGGTTGATCAGGACTTCGAGATCGCTGCCGGACTGCCGGCCGCCGCCGAGGGCGTGATCTCCGTGGGCGCCGCGGGGGAAACCGAGGCCGGACTTCGGATTGCCGACTTTTCGAACACACTTCCCGTGCTCACGGGGCCGGGCGTGAAAGTGCTGTCAGCCAAGGCGGGCGGCGGGCTGGTCGAACTGAGCGGCACGTCGATGGCATGTCCGCACGTCGCCGGGGTCGCAGCGCTGACCTGGGAGGAGGTGCGCGGCGCGCCGATCCCGCATGCCGCTCGCAGCGTGACTGCCAAGCTCTTGGCCCGGACGCGCACCGACGTGTTTGCCGAGGGCGTGCAGGTTGCCGATCGTGGAGCAGGGCTCGTGACAGCTCCCTGAGTTTACTGGGGTCAAAAACGATCGGACTTTTTTTGCGTTTTAACGTGCTTTAGATTTGTAATAATGGATGAATATTGTTATGTACTCTTGCGCTGCGTGCGTATTACATGATTTTTTCGTCACATAGGGTGGTTCAATTCTTGTATCGCTGCGTTTCCGGGCGCTTTGCTTTCTGTCGGCGGATTGCGTTGACGAAACCTATGCAAACAATGGCATCCGAGGGCGGTCCCGAATGTATAAGCTACAAGATGGTTTCGAAGTCCTCGGCGTCGTCTGCTTCCCACAGCCCGAAGCCGAGTCCAGATTCTTCTACCTACCTCTGGCGGCCGACTGCCAGCGCGGCGACGACGGGAAGCCGGCGGCCAATCTGATTGTCGCCGGCGAGACGGCTTTCCTGCAACTCGCAACGGTCTGGGACGTGTCTGCCGGGCGGCTCGAAGAAGTGCGGCATGCGGTTGCCGAGCGTATCGGGATCGACGACCCGGCGCTCGTCCAGCTGGCCTTCGCTCCGGTCACTGTGGACGGCGTGCGACTGCTGTCCGGCGACGGCAGCGTCGCGGAGACCGAGCTCGCCACCGCGCGCTCTTCCGGGATGGCACCGCACTCGGCCATGTTCAACCTGCCGCTCGACAGCGCCGACCGGGCGCGCGCCGCCGCCGCCTTCAACAGACGGACCGGCTTCCTGAGCGTCTGGTACGAGGCGTCGCTGCGGGCGCTGGTGCGGCACGAGGCGCGGCTCCGCGGCAACTTCTCGGGGGTGCGGAGCGCATCGGACCTCGAGCGCGCTCTGGCCTCGGGTCGGGCCGTGCTCGAGATTTTGCCGGACGACGTGGAGCTCCGAGGCGCGCTCATCGACCGGGCCGTCGAGATTCTAAACCTGAGCGCGGGACCGGCCGAGGGCGAGACCGAGATTCTCGTCGAACTGTCGCGGTCCGAGCTCGTCTCGGTCACCGCGGGAACCGACGTCGGGACCTGGTTTGGCGGAAGCGACCCGAGCGTGCTTCCGAGCCAAGGGTTCGGCGGCCCGCAGCCGTCAAGGCCCGAGCCGGACGATGGAGCGCGGGAGACCCGTCCGAATGCTTCGCTCGACGGCCCGGCCGCCGAAAACACCGCTTCGCTCGTTGAGGCCAGCACCAATCTGGCGCGCGGCCGTCCGACGCCGCCGCGCTTCGACTCCATCACGCTCGAAACCAGACACGAGGATTGAGCCATGCTGCAGATCGACAAGGTCCAGAGAATAGAGGGCGTCACCGTCTTTGGCGACAGTGATCGGTTCGACACCTTCTACATGGTTCCCGAGCGCGCGACGATGCGGCGGACCGCCGAGGGCACGCTGTCCTTCAGCTTCTTCAAGTACCGCTTTCCGGTCGACCGGCCGGACGGGAAGAAAGGCGGCGGCTTCTGCCTGTTCGACGTCGCCTTCGTGGTGCCGCCCGAGACCGAGAACAAGGTGGTCGACACCCTGCAGAGCCAGGTGCGCCAGGAGGCGAACCGGCGCAGCATCAGCCCCGTGCCGGATGTGAGGATCGGCACGATCACCTACACCAAGGGTACGACGAGCCTCATCATTGCGGGCTCCGATGGAACCTTCGTCGAGAAGATCCACAACGCCGGCAAGCCGTCGCTCTATGGCGAGAACACGTCGACCTTCGGTCTCGAGCTCACGCCCGAGGGCGCCACGTTCTTCGAGCAGGCGATGCAGGGCCAGGGCGCCTCGGTCGCCGTCGAGTACGACCTCTGGTTCCACGCCAAGCTGCCGCCTGTGACCATCCGGGCGGGCTTCCGGGCCAGCGAGTTCTACCGCTTCTACCAGGAGATCGACACCGACTGGAATCTCTGGAGCGAGGACAGCTACCGCGAAACGGTTCGCGAGCAGATGATCTCGTCCGAGTCGATGTACTTCGACCCGGACTGGGGTGCCCTCACCGACGAGGACATCCGCGGCCAGATCCGCGACTGGGCGATGCGCACGCTCGAGGATTCGATCGAGCGTCGCATGATCGAGGCGATTGCCCCGGTGCCGGATGACGAGCGCAAGAAGCCCGACGGCATCGAGGACGTCACCCGCGACATCACCAAGACGAAGATCTCGAGCTTCAGGCTGCATTACACCGAATCGCTGCCGGTCGAGTGGAACATCGCGCCCAACGGGCCGCTTCCGAACATCACCGCGATGAAGGACCCGGACGGCAACCCCTACAAGTGGGAGGACTACGCGCGCGTCATCGATCTCGACGATCCGTTCTTCCGCCAGATCCGCGTGAACGTCATGGCCAATGCCAGCTTCGACGCGCTGCCGATCCACTCGGTCGAGGTCATGCTCCGCTACCACGGACGGCCGATGCCCAACATGATCGAGGGCGAGCCGGAGGGCGAGGTCGTTCTGAAGAGCCCCGACGAGCTCGGCAAGTTCGCGAGCTTCGTCGACAACGACGACTGGACCTACGAGTACAGCTACCAGGTCAACTACACCGGGGAGAGCCGCACCTTCCAGTCGGAGGTGATCAAGACGGACGAAGGCAACCTGACCATCGGTGTCGACGATGTCGGCATTCTCAATGTCGAGGTCGCCGCAGGCGACCTGAACTGGAACGACGTCGAGCGGGCCCTGGTGACCTTCAGCTACGAGGACCGGGGCGTCGACCGGATCGAGCGGCAGTTCCAGCTGAGCGCGAACGAGCCCGTGCACAGCATCCAGGAAGTGATCTTCCAGCCGATGCGCAAGAACTACGAGTACCAGGTCAAGTACTTCATGAAGGACGGCCGCGAGCTGCTCGGCGACACCAAGGAGGGCCGGGCGCAGAACCTGTTCATCAACGACGTCTTCGGCGCCCGCAAGGACGTCGGCGTGCGCGGCGTCGGCGATTTCGCGACGCGCATCCAGACGATCTTCCTCGACCTCGCCTACGACGACGAGAAGAACGACTACCATGTCACCAAGAGCATTGCGCTCGACCAGAACACGACCTTCTTCGACTGGTCGTTCCCGGTGATCGCGGAGACCGGCGGCGTCGTCACCTACAGCGGCAACGTCGCCTACAAGGACGGCACCAGCGAGGAGATCGAGAAGACGGTGGCCGAGACCAATACCATCCTCGTGCCGGCGCCGGTCGAGGACTTCCTCGAGGTAATGATCATCACTGATCTGATCGACTGGAACACCGTGCGGCTCGCCCGGGTCTCGCTCAGCTACCAGGACCAGGACAACGGCATTTCCGAGCGCAAGGACTTCGTCTTCAGCGCCCAGCGCAACGCCTCCGAGACGTGGAAAGTCGAGCTTAAGGACCGCGAGCAGGCCAGCTACAGCTACACGGTCACGTTCTTCATGGCCGACGGGACGCGCACCACGGTCGGCCCGACCACGACCAGCGAGCTGACGCTGATCCTCGATCCGTTCCAGTGAGCGGCAAGGACGAGGAGACCGCGACATGCTGTTCCTGAAGCCACCCTTCCATCTGATCGAGGGCGTGACCGTGTTCGCGGACCACGCGCGCGAGGACGTGTTCCACTACGCCCCCGCCATGCCCAAGATCACGACCGTGTTCGACCCGGCGGTCAATCGAGACATCCCGCAGATCCAGCTGCTGAAGTTCCGGGGCGAGGCCGGCACCGGCGGGTTCCTGAACTTCTCGGTCGATCTTGCCGTCGACGAGGACCGGCTCGACGCGGTCCGGCGCCGGCTGAAGCAGATGCACGAGCTGCGTGACGACCCGATCATGTCTCCGATGTTGTTCGAGGACGGCACCGTGAAGCTGCTGATCCTCGGCGCCGCGTCCGGGGACGCCGATGCGGACGACGAGGGCGACGGCGGCGCGGAGGAGCGGCGCTTCGTCGTGAAGGCCGACCATCACAGCAAGCCGGCGCTGTTCGGCGCGAACAACGCCATTTTCTCGGTGGAGCTTGACCAGGACGGCGTGCAGCTCGTCGAGGAATCGCTCAGGGGCGAGATGATGCCGATCGGCATCATCTACTCGCTCGACTTCTTCGCGCTCAGGCCGGCCTTCCGCGTCAAGGTTTCGGCCGACTGGGACCGCGTCCAGACCCATTTCGAGGAGAGCTTCTCGGCCAATGTCCTGTTCTCCTCCGTCGAGATCGGCGAGGTGGTCGACGAGCTGGTCGAGGAGCAGGCGGTCCGGATCGAGGTCGACACCCTGCTGCCGGAGGGCGAGGAGGACGCGGGCTGGATCGGCCATCGCGAGGAGGCTCTGGCCGACTTCAAGGACATGGTCACGCAGGCCTTCTTCGAGCCGAGCGTCGATCCGATGAAACCCGAGGAGGATGGCTGGTCCGACGAGATGCACACCGCCTCGCAGGTGGGCCTGCTGATTGCCAGCGGCGGCTGGGCCGGGGCGGCGTCGTTCAGCTACAAGAAGTTCGACATGACCCGGATCGACAAGAAGTCGATCAACCTGACGATGAACGAGCGGGTCACCGTCCGGCGCTCGATCCACCCCCAGGCGCACCTCTCCGGCCTGTTCCGGCTGCTGCGCGATGCCCAGGGCGAGATCGACATGTCGCGCTTCGTGACCGAGGTGACGCTCGACGACGACTGGTTCCGCCGCCGCCAGGTCACCGCCCACGCGCTGGTGGACTTCGAGTCGGACCAGGTCGAGTCGCTCAATGTCTCGCTCGACTACGGTGGCCGGACCGAGACGATGCGGCTGACGCAGCAGACGCTGAACGACACCCGCAGCTGGCCCAGCGTGCTCGACAACGGCGCGATGCGCCGCGGCGTCGACTACGACTACACGGTCAGCTTCCGGGGCGTCGACGCCTCCGAACGCCCGGCGCGAATCGACTCGCCGCGGCGCACGACGGTGCGCGACGAGTTCGAGGTCGCGCCGCAGAACGAGCGCCTCTACTTCATCGACAACATCCAGATCGGCGCCGCGGGCTTTCCCTGGGACCGCTATCCGAGCGTCGGCATCCAGCTTCGCTATGCCGACGCGGCGAACGGCATCGACCTAGACGACAGCTTCCAGCTGACGGCGGAGAAGCCGGAGATCACCTGGAGACGCTTTCGCATGGATGAGGCTCTCGACGCCTACCAGATCCGCCGGGTGTTCCATGCGGCGGACAATCGTGACCGCGTGATCGAGTGGACCGAGCTGGACCAGGAGCGGCTTACCATCCGCAACCCGGTGCCGAAGGGCCGGACGGTGCAGGTCGTGCCGGCCGTGTCCTGGGAGCTGGTCTCCATGGTGTTCGTCGAGCTGACCTACCGAGACTCGGAGAACGACGTCTTCCAGTCGGAGACGCTGACCTTCATGAACATGGACCAGGAGAAGAGTCCGAAGACATTCGCCGTCAATCTCGTCGACGAGACCAAGCGTTTCGTTCGCTACTCGGCGAAGATCCTGCTGAAGGACAACCGGCAGATCGAGATCCCGGCCTCCGATACGCAGGAGTCGGTCATCTTCATCCGCACCGACATGACGGGGCATCGCGTCATCGACGTGCGCTCGCCGGAGGAGGACTTCGCGGCCAAGGGTGTGGCGCGGATCGTGGCGGAGCTGGCCTACGAGGACCCGAGCCGCGGCCTCAGCTTCGCCGATCGCTTCACCTTCGACGGTCCCGGTCAGTCTCGGTTCTTCGAGTACGACTACGCCGACAGCTCGCGAAGCGCTTATCGCCTGACGCAGACCGAGATCCTCACCAATGGCATGAGCCGGCGCCGCGAGCTGGGCCAGACCGTCGAGAACCCGTTGCGCCTCAGGCTGACCTGAGCGCCGCCGCGCCAGCCGGGAGAAAACGATGCTGCAACTGGACATGGAAAGCCGGGTCATCGAGGGCGTGACCGTGTTCTCGGACCACGCGCGCAAGGACCTGTTCTGGTATCTGCCCGGCCCCACTCCCGAGCTGGCGACGCGAGGCCCCGACGAGGTCCCGCAATTCACCCTGATCACCTACCGGCCAGCCGTTGCCGAGAGCGGCGTCAAGGGGGGCGGGTTCCTGACCATGGAGGTCGTGCTGAAGCTCGACCGCCGGACCGAGCGCAAGATCCTGTCGCGGCTCGCGGCCGAGAGCGACGGCACGCCCAAGCTCTCGCCCGTGCCGTTCGACGATGGCGCCGTCCGGATCGTGGCGCTCGATCTCGAGGGCGGCGGCGGCACGACCGCCGACGAGCCGGCGCCGGGGGCCTTCCGGGCTGTCGAGACCATCCTCGGCGCCACCAGGCCGTCGATGGCCGGCGACATGAACGCGACCTTCAGCCTCGGGCTGAGCCAGGAGGGCGCCATCATCCTCGCCCAGGCCTTTCGCGAGGGCGGCAAGCCGGTCGGGGTGATCTATGACTTCAAGTACACCGCGCTGCGCCCGGCGCTCGATGTGGAGATCCGGGCCAACTACAAGCGGATCTACGACCACCTGAGCATGGGGATCGACCTCACCGCCGGCGGGGTGATCGGCGGCGTGCCGGTCTATCTCGAGGCGGGCATCGACCTCGCCTTCGAGAAACTCAAGCAGGACGGGGTCATCGAGATCAAGGTGATCAATTTCTCGACCGAGGAGGACAAGTCCAACAAGGAGCAGTGGGCGCTTGACTTCTTCAAGAACCAGCTGCTCGCCGACTGGTTCAAGCCCACGCTGCCTCCGATCACGCCCAGCACTCAGACCCCCGGCACTGGCGGCGGCGGCTCGTCCGGCGGCGGCTCGTCCGGGGGCGGTTCGTCCGGGGGCGGTTCGTCCGGGGGCGGATCCTCGGGCGGCGGCGCGTCGGGCGGCGGTGCATCGGGTGGGG